>CAMWLG010000007.1 GCA_947175035.1 uncultured Lachnospiraceae bacterium
CAGCTGGATAGAGCGTTTGGCTACGGACCAAAAGGTCGGGGGTTCGAATCCTCTAACGCACGTTACTATGTGCGTTTGCGCACGCTGGTATGTACGTTTTATAGGGCTGTCACACTAACCAATTAGTGCGGCAGCCCCATATTTTTTCTCTTTACCAGTAGGTAAATACGATTCCGGCAAGCGGCGACAATACAATCATAATCACCGAAAAAGTAAAAGATTCGATGGAAGTCAGTGTCGCACGCTTATCAGAGGGAAACATATCCTGCAAAATCGCATTTGTTCGTACCTGTAGAGCATCATCACCCATCGCTGCAATAAATCCGCCGATCATCATCCCCAAATAGATTCCCGAATGCTCTATGAATACACCAGAAATGACAAGCAATGATGTGAGAAAAAATATTTTATGATATCTTATCTTTGGCAGTTTTAAAATCAATTTTGCACCAACCAGTCCGCCTAATTCCATGAAAAACAAGGCAGGTCCCACTCCCCACGCAGGAATACCACACTCCGGCAGCTTTGCCTGCAAAAAGAATAAAAGCAAAATGTCAATGGCGCCGACGAAGGAATTGGCAAACATGAATATCATTACCTTTTTTTCTTTTATAACAAATTGAAAACTATCTTTTACGTAGCGAATGAATTCCGCGTGCAAACTGTCTTTGTTTCTTGCTTTCGTTTGTTCTAAACAATCTAGGGTAACCTCTTGCAGTGTCAATAATATCATGATCTGGATTGCTATTACAATCAAATCAACTCCATACGCGATTTTATATCCCAGAATCAGTGCAAATCCGGCACACAAAGTAGAAATCCCGCTGCAAATTCTGTATATCATCAGTTGATTGGATATGTAACGCTCAAATTCTGACGTTTGTTTTGACAGTTTTAAAGAATCATATGCCAATGCCTCTCCTGAACCAGAAGAAAAATTATAACATAATGCTTGAAATGCAATGGAAAGACAAACCATAGACAGACTGGTTGATAAAATCATTATCACATTTCCAATCATGTGCATGATACTGCTGGCAATTAAGCATTTTTTCCTGCCAAACATATCCGCCAATGCCCCGGACGGAAGCTCGAACATCAGACTTGTGATATGGAATACTGTCTCCGCAATTCCGATTTCTACTAAACTGTATCCTCTTGCTGCCAAAATTGCCACCCATGCGCCACTGAGAGACAAGTTTCCCAAAATGGATGACCAATATAATTTTGATAATTGTTTTTTAATTTTCAACATAAAAAATCTCCTTAACCTAATGAAATTCTTTCACAGTCAAGAAGATAATGCATTGCTATTTTTATTTGTCAAATAAAATACACATATAAAGACAAATATCTTTAACAAATATCCCTAAAAAAGGGCGCACTATCCCCGTAAATGGGAAAAATGTAACCTTTTTTCAGTTGTAGATTTCTCATTCTCCAGTACATGGAATCTACCTCTTATGGAATATTTCTAAATTAGAATATCATATTTTTTATTGATTATCAACTATATTTGCTTTATAAAAAATTTATAAATCCTTTCTTTATATATTATTTACTGCTTGAAGTCAGAGTGATAAAATAATATGTAATGGGGGTTGTGATGAACGGGATTGTTTATGACGCGAGACGAATTAAAGCGTATGAGGGTCTGCAGGCGTTAGGCGAGTATGCGGGAAAAGATGCCGCATGGCTTGACAGGCTATGGGCGGGTATTATGGCAGACAACAGGCTGATGAAGGAGTTCATGTATTATCTGGATCATCATGGGTTTCTGGATGAGCTGAAATGCGAGGGATATGCCTTGACAGACCTTTATGTTTGGCAGATGGATCGATATAATTTGGTGCGCGAGGTTGGCAAGAACACGGAAATGTGTAATAAAGAGGCTATGGTACTCAACGCGTTTTACACCATGCTTCGCATGCAGGAGAACCCGGCTGTCTACGTCAGACGACTTACATCAGGAGAGGGAATGGACCAGTTGTAATGAATAAGCAAGAGTTTATTGACAGGCTGCGTGCGGCGCTAAACGGCAGGATTCCGGCGCCACAGGTGGAGGACACAGTCAATTACTATCAGGATTATATTAATATGGAGATGCGGAAAGGCAGGACAGAGGAGGAAGTGCTGCAGTCTTTGGGCGACCCCCGTCTGATTGCGCGCACTATTATTCAGACTAACGGGAACGCAGGGGACGATTCCGGCGTCCGGACAGGTGCGTATCAGGATTCCGGTTATAGAGATTCTTATTACCAGAACACCAATCGCCAGGCATATGGTTCTCAGAGTGCTTATGACGATTATGGCTACAATCATAAAAGTTTTCGCGTTCCAGGCTGGCTTCTCGGACTGATTGTTGCCTTGGTACTATTTTTGCTCATCAGTCTGGTGTTCTCTGTGCTGTCATTCCTGGCGCCGGTTCTCATTGTGTTGGCGGCGGTGGTTTTTATGGTAAAGCTATTTCGGGATTGGTTAAATTAATGGAAAATTTTTCTTATACCAGATGTATAATTTGATTGTTGCCCAGACATACTATTCCTGTAACTAATAACCAACAGGAGGGAAATATTATGTCCAACAACAATCAGAACTACGACAATAACAAGTACAACAACAGCAATTCCAGCAACAGCCAGAACTGCAAGAACAGCCAGAACAATAATCAGAACAATCAGAAGAACAACCAGAATAACCAGAACAATCAGAACAGCCAGAACAACAACTACTAAGTTGCTTCTAAGCTACTTTTAGGCTGCGGCCTGAATGTTTGGAATATTCTGCAAGAAGTCAAGAGGGGCGCCGGACGGCGTCCCTCTTGTTCATGCGCACAGAGTCGATTTGTGGAACAATTCAGTCAGGACTTTACAGAATCCCATAAAAAAGGTATACTAAAAGGCAAATTGGTGATATGAAGCGGGGCTCATATGCGTAAATTCGAGTTGATTGCTCCCTGCCATTTTGGCATGGAGGCGGTTTTAAAAAGAGAAATATCAGATTTGGGATATGACATCACGGAGGTCGCGGATGGCAGAGTCACTTTTTTTGGAGACGAGGAGGCGCTGTGCCGGGCGAATGTGTTCCTGAGGACGGCAGAGCGTATTCTGATCAAAATAGGAAGCTTCCACGCAGAGACTTTCGAGGAGCTTTTTCAGGGTACGAAGTCTCTTACCTGGGAGGAGTACATACCCGTGGACGGGAGATTCTGGGTGGCAAAGGCCGCCAGTGTGAAATCAAAGCTTTTTAGCCCCTCTGACATCCAATCTATCATGAAAAAGGCCATGGTGGAGCGCTTGAAGGAGATTTATCACACGAATTGGTTCACGGAGGAGGGAGAGCCTTTTCCTGTCAGAGTATTTCTCATGAAGGATCAAGTGACGGTAGGGTTGGATACCACGGGCGAATCCCTGCATAAAAGAGGGTATCGCAAGCTGACTGCCAAGGCTCCCATCGCGGAAAATCTGGCGGCGGCATTGATCATGCTGACGCCTTGGAACGGAAGCCGCATTCTGGTGGATCCTTTCTGCGGCAGTGGTACCTTTCCCATAGAAGCGGCTATGATGGCGGCGAACATGGCGCCCGGCATGAACCGAAGCTTCACGGCGCAGGCTTGGGAACATGTTGTGGGTGGGCGTAACTGGCAGGATACCCTGGACGAGGCGAGAGAGCTGGTGGATTTGAGTATCGACACGGATATTCAGGGTTATGATATTGACGATAAAATGGTGGAGATCGCCAGAGAAAACGCAAAATTAGCCGGTGTGGACAAGCTGATCCATTTTCAGCGAAGAGCTGTGGAACAGCTTAGCCATCCCAAGAAATATGGTTTCCTCATTATGAATCCCCCTTATGGAGAGCGTTTGCAGGAGAAGGAGGAGATGCCCGCTCTTTACCGTGTGATTGGCGAACGGTTTCGGGCGTTGGACTCATGGAGCCTGTACCTGATCACCGCCTATGAACAGGCGGAGCGGGATATCGGGCGCAAGGCGGACAAGAATCGCAAGATTTATAATGGCATGATGCGGACTTATTATTATCAGTTCCTTGGGCCCAAGCCCCCTAAGCGAAAGGAGTCACAGCATGACAGACAATGAGAAATTTCACATACGCCTTTCGGTGATATGGTGGTCAGCTCTATTTGTGATGCTTATGTGGCTGATGTTTGTGACGGCGAACAATAAGACCATTGTAATCGCTGACGGCACCTACGGAGAGGGGGCCGTGCAAGAGGGCGGCAGTATGGGGCGGGCGCAGAAGCTTGGACTTGAGAGCGCGGGGGAAGCGAACGGAATTTTCCTGATTCCCCTGGAAGAAAACACGAAGCCTGAAAGCGTGGTAGTGGAAAATCGCTACATGGATAAGGAGCTGCGCATATTGATCAAGGGTGCCCATGAGGACTTCTATGGGGGGCATACCGTGCAAGGGGACATCACGTCTATCCAGAGAGCCTATTGGGAAAGGCAGCGAAACGGTGTGCTCTTGAGGATTCAGATGAATGCGATATACGAGTATCGAACCAGCATGGACGGGAATATTCTGCGGGTGGAAGTTTGTGATCCCCATGAAATATATCGGATGTTAGTGGTGATAGACCCCGCGGGGGGCGGGCCGATCAGCGCCAATCCGGGCGTGGCGGACTACAGGAATCAGATTGCGGCGGGAATTATGCTTGAAGTGGGAAAACGTCTCCCGGAGCAGTTGGATAACTCGAATATCCGACTCTATTTTACAAGGACTGCGGACGAGGACATCTCACCGGAACGGCGCGCGGCGTTAGTGGAGGATGTGGGAGCGGATTTATTTCTCTATATTGACACGGCGGCGGATGAAGACACCTCCCAATATGGTATCCGTGGTTATTATAATGAATCTTATTTCATCCCGGGCTTCGGAAACGTGGAGCTGGCGGATCTTGTCACCAGAAAGGTGACACTTGCCTGCGGCAACCGCGCCATTGGGTTGGAGCCGGCAGGGGAGGAGAGTGTCCTGCAGAATATCCGCGTCCCGGCGGCGGGGATTGAGCTGGGCTATATGACAAATGAACAGGAGAGCGCGTTGTTATCCCAGAGCGATTATCAGGAAAGGCTTGCCGCCGGAATCGCGGAGGCGCTCAGGGAGGTATACACAAATTATTATGAAAAAATGGAATAAAATCATCTTTGCCACGGGAAATGCCGGGAAAATGAAGGAAATCCGTATGATTCTGGAGGATTTGGGAATAGAGATTCTCTCCATGAAGGAGGCAGGGATTTCGCTTAATATTGAGGAAAACGGGAAAAACTACGAGGAGAACGCGGCGATTAAGGCCAAGGCGGTGGCGGCCTGCAAGGAGGCGGAGGGAGCCATTGTCCTCGCGGATGATTCCGGCTTGGAGGTGGATTACCTGCAGGGGGAGCCGGGAGTCTATTCGGCGAGATATCTGGGCGAGGACACCCCGTACAGCGTGAAAAATGCCAAACTCATAGAGCGTCTGGACGGTGTGCCGGATGAGGAGCGCACGGCTCGGTTCGTGTGCGCTATCGCGGCAGTTTTGCCGGGAGGTGAATTGCTGACCACCAGAGCCGCCATAGAAGGACGGATTGGTTATAAAGAACAGGGCAGCCATGGATTTGGCTATGATCCGATTTTCTATGTGCCCGTGTTTGGCAAGACCACGGCGGAGCTCACAGAAGAGGAGAAAAATCAGGTGAGCCACAGGGGAAAGGCCCTGCGCCTTATGAAAGAGGAGCTGAAAAAGTATGAAGGTATTGATTGTCAGTGACACACATAGAAAAAATGATACCTATCTGAACCTTGTGAGGCTGCACAAACCTGATATGGTGATTCACTGCGGAGACGTGGAAGGTGCTGAGGAGCTTCTGACCGAGGCGGCGGACTGTCCGGTGTACATAGTCCCTGGCAATAATGATTATTTCTCTCAATTGCCCAGAGAATTGGAGATTGAAGTGGGGAAATACAAGGTATGGGTGACTCATGGACATAATTATTATGTGTCCATGGGCAATGAGATCATCAAGCAAGAAGCGGTGGCAAGAGGTGTGGATATCGTGTGCTATGGTCACACGCACAGGCCGGTGGTAGACAGGGACAAGGATATCATTGCCATAAACCCCGGCAGTCTGTCATACCCAAGGCAGGAGAATCACCGTCCTTCCTATGTGATCATGGAGATCGACAAGAGGGAGAAGCTGCATTTCACAGTGGCTTATTTGTGATGCAAAGCTTTTTTATAATATAATCGTTAAGTGGCAGGAGGACTTTTGGGTGAAAATAGGAATTGTCACGTTTCATTTTGTGAATAATTTTGGAGGTGCGCTCCAGGCATATGCCCTCAAGACTTATTTGGAGGATGAACTGCATGTGGATGTAAGCGTTATTAACTATGAGAACGCTTTTATCCGGTTCACGGACGCTGTCAGAGTGTTCCCAATTACCAAGAATGCAGGCGCTTTTTGGGCTGGTATAAAAACCTTTTCACAAAGAATCAATAGGAATAAGCGTTTCAAAATATTTAGAGAGAAACATCTTAATTTGACCCAAAGGTTTTTCACCAATTTTGGATTAAAGCGGAGTCGTTTGGGGATTGATAAATATATTTGCGGCAGTGACCAAATATGGAACCCGATTATCACTGGAGGGGTTGACCCTGTATATTACCTGGATTTTGTAAAGGATCCTCAAAACACCTGCGCGTATGCACCGAGCTTTGGAACGAAACAGATCAGCAAATTGTTCAGCGGAAAGATGGCAAAACGGATTGGAAAGATTGGCAGGCTGTCTGTGCGGGAAAGGAGGAGCTGCGCCCAGATTGCTGATTGGACGGGGAGGACACCAAAAGATTTGATTGATCCGACTTTCCTGATTTCACCCGAGAAGTGGGGGAAAATAGCAGAATACCAAGGGGAATTGCCGGAGCGATATATCCTTGTATATATTATGCAGGCAAATTATAGTGTGTATGAATTTGTTTCCCAATTGAAAGAGAAGTATCAATTGAAAGTGGTAGACATAAGCCGGTATGGATATAAGCCAGGCTATGTGGACAAAACTGTGATTGGTATAGGACCCGCTGAGTTTGTGGCGCTGTTTAAAAATGCGGAGATGGTGTGCACAAATTCATATCATGGATTGGCTTTTTCTTTGATTTTTGGTAAAAAGATGTTTCTGGTTCCAAGTAAAAACTTCGCGCTTCGAATGATGAACTTGTTGGAGATTCTTGATATTGATGCGAATGGCTTGTTTGAGTCTGATGTTTTGACGGAAATTCAATACGACTATGAGGCAGTGGAGAAATTGATGCGAAAAGAAAGGGAGAAATCGTTTGAGTATTTAAACGATTTTATTAATGGATCATATGAAGATTGATGATAAAGTGAACTGCTGTGGATGCGGGGCGTGTAGTCTGGTCTGTCCAAAAAAATGTATACAGATGAAGAAAGATGAAGAGGGGTTCTTGTATCCTGAGGTAGACGAGCAGCAGTGTGTCAATTGCGGCAAATGCGAGGCAGTTTGTGCCATTCGAGACGCATCCGCGACGAGAGAGGATAAAGAGGGCATCTTTGACGAGCCTGTTGCAATCGGGGGATGGCACAAGGACGCCGGTATCAGGGAAAAGAGTTCGTCGGGAGGGGCATTCACCCTTTTTGCCGAGGGTGTCATCAATAAGGGGGGCGAGGTGTTCGCCTGTGCGCTGAATGATAAAAACGAGGCCGTTCATATGTGCGTAAACCGGGTGGAAGACTTGGACAAGCTGAGGCGGTCTAAATATGTACAGAGCGTCATTGGTGATGTATACGCGCAAATTAAATCGAGACTGACAGGGGAACATGTCGCGCCGGTTTTGTTCGTGGGAACGCCTTGTCAAGTGGCTGGGCTTAAGAGCTTTCTTGGCAGGGAGTACGAGAATTTGTATACGATTGATTTTATCTGCCACGGGGTTCCGTCGCCGGATGTCTTTCATGCATATCTGGAAAGTGTTGAGCAAAAGGAAAACAAGAAGATTCAAGAGTTTTCCTTTAGAAACAAGGATCATGGATGGAATCAATCGGGATTACAATTGGGAACCAAAATCGTGTTTGCGGATAATTCCACCATTAGGAAATATCCGGCATTCAAAGACCCTTATATGAATGGTTTTTTGGGGGATTTGTACCTGAGACCCTCCTGCTATGACTGTAAATTCAAGACCACCCCCAACACCAATTCCGATTTTACGATCGCTGACTTTTGGGGAGTTGACAATGTGTCAAAAGAGTTAAATGACGGGAAAGGGACTTCGTTGATTTTACTAAATAACAGTCACGCCAAACAGTTGTGGGATGAGGTCAAGGATGGATTCGTATTCGAAGCAGTGGATTATAAACGCGCTGTACAAAAAAACAAAACAATCAAAGAATCAGCGAAGATGAATTGCAGAAGAGCGAAATTCTTTGCACTATATGACAGAAAGGGGTATCATGCGGCGGAAAAGCGATTTTTGTCGGCATGGTCATGGGTATATCACAAAATGATAGGGATTCTGTTTGCAAAGTTTCAGCAATTCATTAAGTTTGGAATTGTGGGAGTGCTCAACACAGTAATCTGCTTGGTGGTCTATTATGTCCTGATGCATATGGGGATACATTATATTCCTGCATATATCTGTGGTTTTTTGACGAGTGTGATAAACGCGTATTTTTGGAATAGCAGGTTCGTGTTTACCGGCAAAAAGGAACAAAGTGCCGTCAAGGCGTTTGCCAAGGTATTGATGGCGTACGGCGGAACATTTTTGTCTTCCATAGTTATGGTCACGTTTATGGTGGAAGTCTTAAAAGTACCGGAGGAGATTGCTCCGATTATCAAGATGGTGATTACGATTCCCGTTAATTATCTGCTCAATAAGTTTTGGGCTTTTAAGGAGGGCCCTTTGAAGGCAGGCTCAAATACGCGGCAAGAACAGGAGTGAAAATAACATGAAGGATTCAAGAATAGCCGGGCTGTTTAACAACACGGTACGGATATTATTTATCATATTAATGACAGTGATAGTCGCGGCAACAGTCTTTATTGACAGAAAGGTAAGCGGTGACGCCTTTAATGCGTCTTTCTTGACCACGGTCACTCATGCCAATATATGGTACTATTTGGCGGCGGCGCTCATAGGGGCAGGCGTGATATACATATTGTTGAAGACGCCGTCTTTAAGCGACAGGGGCTTTTATTTCGCCAGTTTGATTGTGGTGATGCTTGTTTTCATATGGCAGTGCTTTGTCGCGAGATGGCTGCCGGCCGACATTAGCGGGGTGGATTTTGGGACGATCAAGCTTGCGGCGATTGATTTGGCATACGGCGGGGGCAGGCTTTCCGAGTATGGATATTTTTCAGCCAGCCCCAATAATGCGAATATGGCCATTTTCTTGGCTATATTATATCGATTGGTTCCCCATTGGACAGCGATTATCATTCTGGGAGCGCTGTCAACGAATTTCGCGGCATTGTTCGTATCATTGACGGTCAGGAATTATACCAAGAACAATAAAACGGCGCTGCTTCTTCTCTTTGCGAGTGAAATATTGCTTGGAATGAATTGGCGGGCGTTTCTGGTGTACACGGATAATTTTGGAATGCTTTTTGTTGCTGCGGCATTATGGCTCGGGTCGCTTGACATCACATATAAGGTCAAGGTTCCTTTGGTGACGGCTGCCATTACAATCGCATGTTTTATCAAGGTCACCAATTTTATCCTCTTCATGGCTTTCGGAATATACTTTCTTTTGAACTGCACACAAAATCATATGGAGTATTTCAAGAGAGTTGTCTATGCGATTATCTGTTTTGGCGTTATTTTCTCGCTGCAAATCGGGGCGCGGAATATTTTAAGGGATCATTATGGATTTGCGGCCAGCGAGAAGGCGAAAGATTGGCGTTATCTGTTTATGGTCGGGCAAAACGTGGATTCCTATGGGACGGTCAACAATATTGACCCAGGGATCAGAGAGGATTTTCTGGATATGTATGAAACGGCGGCGGAGGCAAAACATGCGATGTTTGCCGAGGGAATCCGCCGTGTCAAGGAGCGGGGGCTGTCCGGCAATGTTTCCTTTTTCTTTCACAAACTGGATGTAGCATACGGGGACGGTTATTTTCATAATGTGCAAAATGCTGGGGCTGATTGGGACAATTCTTTCTTAGCCAATGTTTATAAGCGGGGCGGGAGTTACTATTGGGTAATGGCCACCATTCTACAGATTATATGGGATGCGGCTCTGCTGTGCCTGTTGGTCGGTGGGGGGCTCTATCAGAAAAAGGACAGGATATTGGGTCTGTATTATTTGGTCATAGGAGCCGTGACCGTATATTTAATGTGTTTCGAGGGGCGCTCCAAATATATTTTTATGTTTTTGCCGGTGTATATGATCGCTGCGGGTTTGTCATTCGAGATGTTGGCAAAGAAAATTCGCTGATTTGCCTGTTTTGTGTCACCATGGAATGGTGTGATCAGATACGCGCTGATACCTTCCATATCAATCCAAAAAGTAAACGGATGACTCCGCCGCATATGGCAATCACAAAGCCTTTTCCCATCAGTATATCGCCGATCCTCGCATTGACTTCATATTGTATCTGTAACTCTAATGGTGGGTCTTGATAGGGAATTCCTGCTTTTATCACACAATAATACAAACCTATGAAGAGAATAATCAGCCCGGCTATGATCACAGCGTTGATGATCTGACAAAGAATGTTCCGAATTTTTTCTTTCATAACTTTTCCTTCCACTATGCTCAAATGAAGTAAGGTACCTCTAACTAATGAAGTCATCCATCCGGATTTATCACTCAAGATTATACTATGAGTATTGCTCCGCTTCAATATTTTATCAAAGTGTTTACATATTAGCAACAACCGCCACTCGGCTAAGTGACGGTTGTTGGGGAACTACTCTATAATAGCCATTGGTTCTATGGCTGTCAAATGTTTTGTGGAACGCTATAGCTGTACTGGTACAACTGATCAACAACACCAGTACTATAGCCGCTGGGATTTTGCCATGCTTAAAAGCGCATCCTGTAACACTTTAGAGAAGTTAATATTATTTTTCTCAGCAAAGCTATTGAGCCATGCCGGAATTGTCAGATTTTTGCGAACTGCATTTTCTCCATACTGTTCAGCATAGGAATCAATGTCAAGTAATAGCATATTTACCATTTCTTCTGTTGTTACACGAACATCTTCATATTTTGACGCTGCTGGAATCTTTTCTCCTTCTTCCAATTCTCCCAAGATCCATCCACAGGCTGCGTCCATTCCCATCTCGATTGCCTCTTCCAAATTTCTGCCTTCCGTTACACATCCGGGCAAATCCGGAAACTCTACCACATATCCGCCACTGCCATCACTAAACGGCTTGAAAATGGCCGGATACAGCAATTTGCCTCCTAATCTTTCCATTGACCTCTCCCTTTTCCTGTTTATATAGACGGGACTTCAAAGTCCCGCCTGTTTTAATATTGACTTCACAGTATCCATATTTATGTCTCCGCCATGCTCCGGAATTGTGACTTTTCCAGGTTTTGTCGGATGTTTATATTGGTGATGTGAACCTTTTTGTTTCACTTCAAACCATCCATCTTCAGTAATTATTTTAACAACTTCACGAAAACGCATTCATCGCATCACCTCTTTCTCTATTTTTTATCATCATCATAATACATATTATGCGCATTGTCAATTGAATTATGCGCATAATACGCAAAAAAATGAATGAAAAAAGACGCTTTTCCAAATTTTTTTCTACACCCTTAACTCTCTGGAAGTCCAGTCTCTAATCCTATATTAAACATCTGCTGATATTATTGACTATTTACTATCTTATCACAATATGCTTTCCATCTCTCAAGTGAAGCAGTTTTCCCCTAACCAATGATGTCACCTGTAGGGCCATCTATAAGTCGGGTGTTTAACTCAGAAATCAAGGCAGCAAATACTGTGTTCCAGTCCACCAAGCCTCTAAGATTCAGACCAACCGACTCCGTTTCTGCATCTTTACCAACAAGGAATTCTATCTGCCAACTATCACGGCCAATGCCACCGCCAAGATACTGACACGACAGATTATCACAGTCGTAATCGGCGCCAAGTTCAGTTGAAATTTTCTTTATCGCATCAGCTATTTCTGTTTGCCTAAATGGAATGATATTTTCACTTTTTATTTCATATATTGTTTCACTGTTGGTCTTTGTTCTTATCATTATCATGGTCCAACTCATAGATTATCCCCTCCTTAATGTGTTTCATAAATGCAATGCCGATTTATCTCTCAAGAAAAAAGACGCTTTTCCATTGTATTTCATGGATTGCGCCTTTTTTGAAATCGGGGTGACAGGATTCGAACCTGCGACCCCCTGGTCCCAAACCAGGTGCTCTAGCCAAGCTGAGCCACACCCCGAGTGATTACATAAAGATTATTATAAACTATGCCTTGTCAAGATGTCAATACTCTGTTCACTGGAACTGTTATGGTAACAGTTCAGCCCTCACATTCATAAAAGCGTCTGCTTCGCATCCGTCGCCGCTTTGCGGCTCACCTTTTATTTCATATGAGGGCGCTCCGCTCATGAAATAATTTATAATCAGTGCTTTGTGTGCAAGCACCCACGCACAGCTTACAAATTATTTCATGGCTGAACTGTTACAAACAAATTTTTCTCTGGACTTGCAAACGGGTAGGAAATTTGATATAATTCTAGAATGACTGTGATTATGCTCGGGGTCTGTGGGAAAATTAGAATCAACACCGTGCAGATGAGATAGAAGCGGCACAGGCGTGAAGGAGGAAAATTCAAATGAGTTTACAGGTAGAAAAGCTTGAAAAAGGTATGGCAAAGCTTACGATTGAGGTGGCCGCCGAGGAGTTTGACAAGGCAATTGAGAGTGCCTATCAGCACAATAAGAATAGAATGAGCATTCCTGGATTTCGGAAAGGTAAGGCTCCTCGCAAAATGATTGAACAGATTTATGGCAAGGATGTCTTTTATGAGGACGCTGCAAACGAGCTGATTCCGGAGGCGTATGAGAAGGCGTTTGACGAGTGCACGGAGGATATTGTGTCCGCTCCCAAGGTCAGCGTGATTCAGATGGAACAGGGGAAGCCGTTTATTTTTGCAGCGGTGGTTGCCCTGAAGCCCGAGGTAAAGCTTGGCAAGTATAAAGGTGTGAAGGTGGATGCAGCGGATCTTACGGTGACAGAGGAAGAAGTGGACGCTGAGATCGCTAAAGAGCAGGACACCAATGCGCGCACGGTCAATATCGAGGACAGACCTGTCAAAGATGGCGATATGACAGTGATTGATTTTGAAGGATTTTTGGACGGCAAGGCATTTGCGGGCGGCAAGGGAGAGAATTATCCTTTGACCATCGGTTCCGGGCAGTTTATTCCCGGTTTTGAGGAGGCATTGGTCGGTGCTGAGTTGAACAAAGAGGTTGATGTGAATGTCACTTTCCCCGAGGATTATCAGGAGGAAACTCTGGCAGGAAAGCCTGTGGTATTCAAATGTACCGTGAAGGAGATCAAGGAGAAGCAGCTCCCCGCATTGGACGACGAATTTGCAAGCGAAGTGTCCGAATTTGACACTATGGCAGAATACAGAGAGGATTTGAAGAAAAAGCTGGCTGATAGGAAGGCTGAGGCGGCGAAGGACGCCAAGGAGGAGGCGGTAATCAGTGCGATCATCGAGGATGCTGAGATGGAGATCCCTGACGCTATGCTGGATACCCAGCAGAGGCAGATGGTGGAAGATTTTGCACAGAGAATCCAGTCTCAGGGATTGACCATGGAGCAATATATGCAGTTTACCGGGATGACTCCGCAGGTGATGCTGGATCAGGTAAAGCCGCAGGCGCTTAAGCGGATTCAGTCTCGTCTGGTGATGGAGGCTGTGGCTGCCGCTGAGAAAATGACCGCTTCCGAGGAGGATTTTGAGGAAGAGATCAAGGCTATGAGCGAGGCTTATCAGCTGGAGCCTGACAAGGTGAAGGAGCTTCTCGGCGAGAGCGGCGCGAAGCAGGTGAGAGAGGATATCTGCATCAAGAAGGCTGTGGAGTTCGTGGTGGAGAATGCCAAGGAAGCCAAGGCGACCAAATCCAGAGCGAAGAAGGAGAAGGCTGAGAAAGCTGAGAAGACAGAGGAGTAAAGATAAAAATACTTGCAGAAACGCTCATTGCTCGCACGAGCGGGGATGTGACAAATGCCGGGACACCGAATGCAGGGCATGAGGTGAGGAGTGCAATGAGGAACATCTGCGCCGTGCGAGCCATTAACTTTTTATTAAATCAAAAGATATTTTATTGAAAATTTGCATGTAGTAGGATAATATGATTAGGAAAGTGACAGAATCAATAGGAAGGCATGGGCGTCTTTACAAGAAGAGGACCATGGATAGGAGGAAAAAATGAGTTTGATACCTTATGTCGTTGAGCAGACCAGTAAGGGTGAGCGGTCTTATGATATTTATTCCAGACTTTTGAAGGATAGGATCATTTTTCTTGGAGAGGAAGTCAATGAGACATCCGCCAGTATCGTCGTGGCACAGCTCCTGTTTCTGGAGGCTGAGGATCCCGAGAAGGATATTCACCTTTACATCAACAGCCCGGGAGGCAGTGTGACAGCAGGCATGGCAATCTATGATACCATGAGGTATATCAAATGCGACGTGTCCACCGTGTGCATTGGCATGGCGGCCAGCATGGGCGCTTTTCTGCTGGCAGGTGGGGCGAAGGGCAAGCGTTTTGCGTTGCCTAATGCGGAGATTATGATTCATCAGCCTCTGGGCGGCACACAGGGACAGGCCACGGAGATTGAAATTGCTGCAAAACATATTTTGCGCACCAAGGAGAAGCTGAACCGGATGCTTGCGGAGAACACGGGGAAGGATTATGAGATTATCTGTGCGGATACCGAGCGCGACAATTGGAAGAGTGCCGAGGAGGCTTGCGAGTATGGATTGATTGACAAGGTGATCACTTTCCATACTTCGACGGAAGAGAAATAAAAGATAGTTTGATGATGATTGAGAAGACAGGAGTGAATTATGGCAGGAAAGAATGCTGACAACAGTATCAGATGTTCCTTTTGTAACAAGACCCAGGGGCAGGTACGCAAGCTGATTGCGGGTCCTGCCGGGGTGTATATCTGTGATGAATGTGTGGACATTTGCGCGGATATTCTGGAGGAAGAACTGGAGGACGAAGAGGAAGAAGAAGCGCAGCGCGCGGAGATCAATGTGCTGAAGCCTAGGGAGATCAAGAGCTTTTTGGATGAGTATGTCATTGGACAGGAAGCGGCAAAGAGAGCACTTTCCGTGGCAGTATACAACCATTACAAGCGCGTGACTGCTCCCAAGGATTTGGATGATGTGGAGTTGCAGAAGAGCAATATTATCATGGTGGGACCCACGGGTTCCGGCAAAACCTATCTGGCCCAGACTTTGGCAAAGATTATCAATGTGCCCTTTGCTATTGCGGACGCGACAACACTGACAGAAGCCGGCTATGTGGGCGAGGATGTGGAAAATATTCTGCTCAAGCTGATTCAGGCGGCGGATTATGATGTGGATCGCGCCCAGTACGGCATCATTTATATTGATGAGATTGATAAAATCACCAAGAAGGGCGAGAATGTATCGATTACCCGGGATGTGTCCGGTGAGGGTGTACAGCAGGCGCTCCTTAAGATTGTGGAGGGGACGGTTGCCAGTGTTCCGCCCCAGGGAGGCAGAAAGCATCCCCATCAGGAATTGATCCAAATAGACACCTCCAATATTCTCTTTATCTGTGGCGGTGCGTTTGACGGATTGGACAAAATCATAGAGGCGAGACTGGACAGGAAAGCCATTGGCTTTAACACGGAGCTTACAGCCAAGTCCACCAAGGAGGCCAGCGAGATTTTGCAGGAAGTAACAGCACAGGATTTGGTGAAATACGGACTGATTCCTGAGTTTGTGGGCCGTGTGCCCATCTGCGTGTCCTTGGAGGGATTGGATCGGGCGGCGTTGGTGCGCATTCTGAAGGAGCCCAAGAACGCGTTGATCAAGCAGTATCAGAAGCTTTTTGATATGGACGAGGTGGAACTTTCATTCAATCAGGATGCCATTGAAGCCATTGCGGATCAGGCTTTTGAGAGAAAGACCGGTGCCCGGGGACTGCGCTCTATTATGGAGAGTATCATGATGGATACGATGTATGAGATTCCCTCAGACGAGAGTATTGAGGCATGTATCATTACCAAGGAGGCTGTGGAGGGAGGCGCTCCTCTCACGATCCACAAGGAACCCGCATGATTATCAAAAGCGTGAATTTGGAAACTGTATGTGGTATCACTAGCAAATTGCCCGAGAATGTCCACCCCGAGGTGGCGTTCGCGGGCAAAAGCAATGTGGGGAAATCTTCCCTGATCAACGCGTTGATGAACCGCAAGTCCCTGGCGCGCACCAGTTCCCAGCCGGGGAAGACGCAGACAATTAACTATTACAATATCAATGATGAACTGTATTTTGTGGACTTGCCAGGCTACGGTTATGCCAAGGCGAATGAGAAGGTGAAGGCACAGTGGGGCAAGATGGTTGAGGATTATCTCCACAAGTCAAAGCAGCTAAAATGCGTGTTTCTGCTCATTGATATCCGTCATGAGCCCGGCAAGAACGATGTCATCATGTATGACTGGATTAAAAGCCATGGTTATCAACCGATTATTATTGCCACAAAATTGGACAAGATCAATAGAAGCCAGATACAAAAACAGCTTAAGCTGATACGGAATACATTAAATACAGGTAAGGATACCATTTTGATTCCTTTTTCCGCCACGACCAAGCAGGGGAAAGAGGAAATCTATGAGATGTTGGACGGGATTGTGGAGGCATCGGTTGCGGACTGATGCAGTATCGCAAGCAAGCTCGCGATATGCGGGGGTATATCTATGAGGAAATATGTCAAGGCGATTGTCAATCTTATCATTGCATTAGTGGTTTTTCTGGTTGTCATTTTTGTGATGCCCAGACTCTTGGTGTTTTTCCTGCCTTTTGTGGCAGGCTGGATCATTGCACTGATTGCAAGTCCTTTGGTGCAATTCTTTGACAAGAAGCTCAAAATCAAACGAAAAGCGGGGGGCGCCGTGGTGATTGTGCTGGTGCTTGCGCTGGTGATTCTGGTGTTTTATCTGGCAGGCAGTAAGCTTGTGAAAGAGATTGTGGGACTTGTGGGAGCGCTTCCCGAGATTTGGGAGAGCACAGAGGCTGACTTTGAGGATATTTCCAAGAATCTCAGTGTGATTTATAACAGGCTTCCCAAGGATTTGCAGCAGGGAATCTCAGGGGTGAGCGGACAGATTACCACCTATCTGGGCGATATTTTTGGCAGCATCAGTATGCCCACCATTGAGGCGGTGGGGAACTTTGCCAAGCAACTGCCGGCTATTTTTATCGGTGTGATCATGACCCTGCTCTCCGCCTATTGTTTTGTGGCAGAGCGGGAAAATATCAGCGAATGGTTTCGGCGGGTGATGCCGAAATCCATACTGGTGCAATATCAGATGATCAGGCGCGGGCTGGTGAGAGCAGTGGGCGGATATTTCAAGGCGCAGCTTCGCATAGAGGTCTGGATGTATCTGCTGCTTGTGATCGGGCTGGTGATTTTGCGGGTGAATTATGCGTTGTTGATCGCTTTAATTATTGCCTTTTTGGACTTTATCCCTTTTTTTGGAACGGGCACGGTGCTGGTTCCCTGGGCAATTATCAAGATTTTGAGTGCGGATTACAAGATGGCCATTGGGCTCCTGATCATCTGGGGAGTGGGGCAGTTGGTTCGCCAGTTGATTCAGCCAAAGATTGTGGGGGACTCTATCGGGGTGAAACCGATCCCCACCTTGTTCCTGCTCTATGTGGGTTATCGGCTCGGCGGAGTGTTCGGAATGATCGTGGCGGTTCCTGTCGGGTTGATTGTATACACTATGTATGCGGAGGGGGCTTTTGACACCACAAGGAAGAGTCTGCTCATATTGGTGCATGGGCTGAATCGTTTCCGCAAGCTGGAAGAGCAGGATTTGGAAGGGATATCCGAAATCACGGCTTCCAATAGAAAGGAGCCCCATGCGTAATATCAGATTATTGCTGCAATATGAGGGCAGCAGGTATCAGGGCTGGCAGAGACAGCAGTCTACGGACAATACCATTCAAGGGAAACTGGAAGTTCTGCTTAGCAGGATGTGCGGTGAAACAATCACGCTTTCGGGTAGCGGCAGGACGGACGCGGGAGTGCATGCGTTGGGGCAGGTGGCTAACTTTCACACGGAATGTCAAATGCCCGTGGAGGAGATGCTTGCATATATCAATCGGTATCTGCCAGAGGATATCGCGGTGGTGGAGATTGCGGAGGCGCCACTTAGATTTCACAGCCGGCTCAATGCCAAGGGAAAGCATTATGAATACCGGGTGATCAACAGTGCGATTCCGGATGTGTTTCGCAGAAGATACGCCTTGGAGATGCCGGAGAGTCTGGATGTGGAGGCTATGAGGCAGGCGGCGGGATTCTTGCTGGGGGAACATGATTTTAAAAGCTTTACTTCCGCCAAAAAGGGCAAGAAATCCACAGTGCGCCGTATTGATGAGATTGCGATTGTCAAGGAGGGGAATGTCATCACTTTTTCCTTTCGGGGCAACGGATTTCTTCACCATATGATACGGATTCTCATGGGCACACTGTTGGAGGTTGGCATGGGGAAACGTGCTCCCGAGAGCATGGAGGAGATTCTCGCGGCGAGGGACAGGGAGCAGGCGGGGCCGCTGGTGCCCGCAAAAGGGCTTGTGCTTGTAGAGGTCTATTTCTAAAATTTATATAAAATTTTATTTTGAGTGTAACTTTTGTGCCTTCAAAGTCGTCTAATACTTTGAAGGCATTTTTTTATGCGCAGAGGAGCGTAATAGTTCAGCTCGCGCCATTCATGCAAGCATGATTCGCTCCAGCGGATCAGCTATGGCTGAACTGTTTATAGAAATTTAAGAAATAATTTGCAAAAAATATGCAGGCTTTTGGTAGACTAGGGGATATCAGATCATACAGGCTTGCAGGGCGAGGTGAACGATATGGAGAGAAACATAGGGATATACAACGATCACACGGGCGTGTCAGAGAAAATGAGGGCGCTTTTTGCGGGAGAGAATATTAGATTGCAGCTTTTTGAGAATTGGGAGCAGCTTCTTTTGATGTTAGAGGAGAATCGGATACATCTTATGCTGGTTGATGTGGAGTTGGACGACAGAGGATGGTATAATGGCGTGGAGGTGCTTGCACAGATTCGGCAAAAAAGCAGCATTCCCATTATCGTGGTGTCTGCTCAGGGTGCTGAGGCGGCTAAGATTATGGCTCTGAACGCGGGGGCGGATGACTATGTGGTGGATGGCTACAATCCCTTGGAACTCCTGGCGAGGGTGAAATGTCAGCTGCGCCGCTATGACCAGCTTGTGAAAGTACGCAATAATATTGACCAAATATACAAGGTGGATGACCTGGAGGTGAATGATATTTACCGCAGGGTCACGGTGGAGGGCAGAGAGGTAAAGCTTACCCCCATTGAGTATAATATTTTAAAGCTGTTGATTCAGGAGCGGGGCAAGGTGCTCTCCATCAGTCAGATTTATGAATCTATCTGGCATATGCAGGCCATCGGCGCGGACAATACGATTGCTGTACATATTCGCCATATCCGGGAGAAAATCGAGCAAAATCCCAAGGAACCCAGATATCTGAAGGTGGTGTGGGGAACCGGTTATAAGGTGGGGTAATGTCGCCGATATAGAGGATAGTGCTGATATTGATAAAGAGAGTGTGAGAGAAGAAGGCAGGAAAGTACGGTTATGGAGGAAAAGGTCTTAGAACGATGGCAGGGAATCAGCGCTAGTACATTAAAGCTGTTCGCTGTCATCACTATGTTGATTGACCATATCGCGGCGGTGGTGGTGATTCGTATGTTGCAGGCAGACGGCAGCCACGAGATGCTTGTGACATACAATGTGATGCGTCAAATCGGGCGCATTGCCTTCCCGATTTATTGTTTTATGTTGGTGGAAGGCTTGGCGCGCACGCGTAATAAATGGAAATACGCGGCCAGATTGGGGGGATTTGCCCTATTGAGCGAGATTCCCTTTGATCTGGCATTTCATGGCGAGGTGCTGGAATTCAGCTATCAGAACGTATTTTTTACTTTGGTGATCGGACTGTTAACCATGATAGTCATTGATGAGATAGAGACAGGGAAGCATGGAGAAAAGAGCGCGGCATGGAGATGGCCATTCGAGCAGATCTTGGTTTTGCTTACCTGTGCGGCGGGCATGGGACTTGCCCATCTGCTTCAGACGGACTACGGTCTGCGTGGGGTAGCATGTATTCTGGTCATGTACTTCCTGCGCAAGAGAAGATGGTTGGAGCTTGTGGCAGGCTATATCGCCTTCGTGGTATTTCTGCAGGAGATTGCCGCCCTGCCTGCCTTCCTCGCTCTCGCATTCTACCGCGGCCGGAAAGGTTTTGATGCCAAATTCTTTTTCTATGGCTTCTATCCTGTACACCTGTTGCTGCTGTATCTTGTTTATGTGCTGCTGGGACTTGCGGCGTACCCGGCATTGTAACAGTTCAGCCCTCACATTCATAAAAGCGTCTGCTTCGCATCCGTCGCCGCTTTGCGGCTCATCTTTTATTTCATATGAGGGCGCTCCGCTCATGAAATAATCTGTAAGCAGTGCTTTGTGTGCAAGCACCCACGCACTGGTTACAGATTATCTCATGGCTGAACTGTTACCACAATTTGTTTTTTCTTTCGTTGACTATTTGCATAAAGTCGTGTAAAATGGATTACAGGCTTATAATTCAGGGATAACGATGGAGGAAAATTTACATGCAAATGCCAATTTTTGAGAAGTATATTGACGGGTTGATCGAGAAGAGTACTTTGGACATACCTGCATGGAATATTGAGAAAGCCAGAGAAGGGAAGGCAGGCGGTTGGAATTATATCGACGGCTGCATGATTCTTGCGTTGCTGGAGATTTATAATGCAACGGGCGAGAAGAAGTATTATGAGTTCGCGGACGCGTTCATTGACCACAGGGTGAAGGAGGACGGCACTATCAACGGTTATTCTGTGGAGGCATATAATATTGACAATGTCAATGCGGGTAAGACGTTGTTTGCCCTGTATGAGCTCAATGGCAAGGAGAAATACAGAAAGGCGATTGATTTGATCTACAGTCAGGTGCAGAATCAGCCCCGTACGGTGGACGGCAATTTCTGGCACAAGAAGATTTATCCCCATCAGGTGTGGTTGGACGGCCTGTATATGGGACAGCCGTTCTATATGGAATACGAGACGAAGTTCAACAATAAGAAGAATTATCAAGACATATTCTCCCAGTTCGCCAATGTGGTGAAATACATCCGCGATGAGAAAACGGGATTGTACTATCATGGATACGATTCCTCCAAATCCGCTTTCTGGTGTGACAAGGAGACAGGGCTTTCCCAGAATTTCTGGCTGAGAGCGTTGGGATGGTATTCCATGGCGCTCCTGGACACCTTGGATAAGTGTGATCCTGGCGAAGAGTGGAAGGCCGAGTATGAGAATTTAAAGCAGGTGTTTGTTGATTTGATCAACTCTATGCTGAAGTTCCAGGATGAGAGCGGCATGTGGTATCAGCTGCCCGCAAGAGGCGGCGAGGAACCCAACTATTTGGAGACCAGCGGCAGCGCGATTATGGCATACTCTCTATTGAAGGGTGTCCGGCTTGGATTTTTGCCTGAGGAGTACAGACAATATGGAATGAAGGCATTCCAGGGCATTTGTGACAAATACTTGAAGGAGAAAGACGGTTTGAGTCTGGGCGGTATCTGTCTGGTGGCAGGTCTCGGACCCGAGGACAAGCCCCAGCGGGACGGTTCCTTTGAATACTATATGTCAGAGCCTATCGTGGAGGACGATGCTAAAGGTGTCGGGCCATTGCTTTTGGCGTATACGGAACTGCGCAGGCTTTCCGACTAGGAATGTTGTTTGAAATTAATATGGATTTATAAACGAGAAGAGACTGTGAGAATGGAGTGATTGAAATTGTATTTTCACAGTCTTTTTCGTTTTTTGAACCGAATGTCGATTCGTCGGAGCTTTTCTCATTATGCATTGACAAAACGATTATTCAATTGTATTTTATGGAGGATATATGACAAAGGAACACTTTAAAAATTTTTTAAATAGAAAAAGCAGGAAACGTGGGAGAGGGATATGGCTTTTTGCCTGTATATGCATAGCAGGTGCTAATAGTTTAGTGGGTTGTCGAATGGGCGAAGAAATATCAGATAATGGCCCCCAAATAGTGGCCCATGATGAACATTTTGACCAAATCCATGACGAAGATTCTGGCCAAATCCGTGCTGAAGATTCTGATCAAATTGAAATACAAGCTGATGATGAGCGGGTGGTGATTTTTGCGCAGGATTTTATAGATCAATTTAATGGAACGATTGCCGGTTCGGAGGAAATAACTTTAACGGAATATATTGGAAATTCAAATCTGCTTGCTTTTGCGGAGAAGATGATCCTACTCACTAAAAGACAGGACGAACTGGGAATGAACGCTGTGATTTATGGTGCGGAAAATGAATTTAATGATGTAAAATGTGAGGAAATAGAGAAAGACATTTATTACGTAAAAACACAGTTCCGTTATGAAGGCTCCGGTATGACATGTCAATTGATCATAAAAAAGACGGAGGATGATCTGGAAATTATGGATTTCTATTTTGGAACCAAGGATGGAGTGGATACCATATCAACAGGGCATCATGCAGAACGCAAAGTCGATAATCCGAATCTATGGAATGAAGAGGATTGGGTGATGAGCGTAAATGAAAGATTGATTGAATATGAGGGAAATCTGCAGTAGATGTGCAATCGAGTAGGGAGGTGTTCCCCTACTCGCCGCGCGGGGTGCGTGCTGCAAAGCAGCAATATACATTGCGCACCCCTGCGCATATAAAAAGCCGACTCCCGGGAGAGTCGGCTTTAGTGGTCGTTATGCAAATGCAATTAGCCTACAACAACTACGTTGGTAGCGCGAACCTTGCTGCTGTTCTGAGGATCAGTCTCGGTATCGAAAGTAACCTTCTGGCCTTCCTCAAGAGACTTGAAGCCCTCTGCAACGATAGCGGAGAAGTGTACGAATACTTCCTCGTTTGTTGCGTCGTTGGTGATGAAACCATAACCTTTCTGTGCATTAAACCACTTAACTGTACCGTTATTCATATGGTACCTCCTTCTTCCGGGTATTTCCCTTTTTCAGTATTTGTGATTCTAAAACTAGGACAAAAAAATCACATATTTTTGTAAACCATTCTTTGCTCCAGAATAAAAGTAACAATGACTTACAAAAATATGTGAGTTCAATGACTTTCATTTAGAATACGCTGACAGTATAGCATCTAAAATATAGTGATGTCAAGTATATTTTTATATACTTTTGCAAAAAGTATTCACAGAGACTCAAGCATGCGTGAAAGTTGCGCAAATAAGGGAAGTTTGGGGCCATTTAAGATGGCGGAATGAGAGGAAAAATGGATATGTTTGTGTTGGGGGCGGTTGCGGTTCTGGCGGCAATGGCAGGTTTTTGGGCAGGACGAAGCGTACAGTGGCAGCTTGCGGAAGCGGAAGGGGCGTACACCGAGGAACCCGAGACCGTGGATAGCGTGGAGCAAGGGCATCTAAAAAGCAGGGCGAGCGGTATGATGAGCAATCTGATGGAGCGGCGCAAACCTGTCAAGGTACTTACCCCGGGAAGAGAGGTTGTCAGCCCGGCGACAGGGCAGATGAGCATATTTGAGGAGGATGATGTCAGGAAGGTCAGGATTTTGCCAGACTATGGCAAAGTCTATGCGCCCGCCTCCGGCAGAATCATGCATTTGTATCCCATGGGGAGCGCCATGCTTTTGCGAACGGAGTTTGGGGCGGATATTATGATTCAAATTGGAAGTAATGTGGATGAGATGTACAGTGGTTTTTATCGCTGCCGCGTGATGGAGCATGAGATCGTGCGCAAGGGAGCGCTGCTTTTGGAGTATGATCCGGCGGCGGTCACTCTGGCAGGCGCCAATCCGGAGATGATACTCACCATTGAGAACGAGAAAGATTTGGACAAGGTGACGATCACGGGAAGCAGCCGTATTAAGTCGGGGGAGCCTCTTTTGTATATCGTTTGTAAAGAGGGTGAGCCCTATGAAAGCAGCAGGGGGATGGTTGTGTAGGTGTGAACTGCTACAAATGGTCATCTATCAGGAATAATCATTCCTGCACACGGGTTGTTGAGATTCATGGGCAAGTGTGGTATAATGTTCCTTAATAAAAACAATTTAAGGAGCATTGCCATGGATAAATCAAACATTCGGAAAATGTGGATTGCCGACCAGGGGGACGGAACCTACACGAACCCCATACTTTACACGGATTATTCTGACCCTGACGCGATCAGAGTGGGGGAAGATTACTTTATGATCGCATCCAGCTTTTGCAACAGCCCTGCGGTGCCACTTCTACACTCCAAGGATCTTGTGAACTGGAAAGTGATTAATTATATTATTGATAAGCTGCCTTTTGACCATTATGAGAAACCCGTGCACGGATGTGGCACGTGGGCGCCCTCCATTCGGTTTCACGAGGGTGTGTATTATGCCTTTATCCCGTTTCCGGATGAGGGGATC
Organism: uncultured Lachnospiraceae bacterium; assembly: GCA_947175035.1. Classification (GTDB taxonomy): domain Bacteria; phylum Bacillota; class Clostridia; order Lachnospirales; family Lachnospiraceae; genus Acetatifactor. Next base: position 24,769 of record CAMWLG010000007.1, read on the forward strand.
ATGATGTGTAAGACTACAGACCCTTGGGGGAAATGGAGCGAGCCTGCATTTGTCAGAAAGGTGACAGGGTGGATTGACCCCTGCCCTTTCTGGGATGATGACGGCAAGGCATATATGGTGACGGCGTTTGCCAGAAGCCGTATCGGTTTTAAGAGCTTCCTGTATATGTCCCCCATTGAGCCGGATTGCTCGGGGGTGCTGGATGACGGTCAGTTTATCTTTGACGGGCATGCCACACAGCCTACCATAGAGGGGCCGAAGCTTTATAAGAGGAACGGATATTATTACATATTTGCACCGGCGGGGGGCGTAAAACCCGGCTGGCAGACTGTGCTTCGCTCCCGGAATATCTATGGGCCTTACGAGGAGAAAATCGTATTGCGGCAGGGGAATTCTCCTGTCAACGGACCTCACCAGGGGGCCTGGGTGGATACCCCGGACGGAGAGGATTGGTTTTTGCATTTTCAGGACGTGGGGAATGCGGGACGTATCGTTCATTTGCAGCCCATGCGCTGGGAGGATGACTGGCCGGTGATCGGCGTGAATGACGTGGATGGATGCGGCGAACCCACGATGCATTATCGTAAACCCAAGGTGGGTGGAGATTACCCCATTGATGCGCCGGAGGACAGCGACTTTTTTGAGGGCGACAAATTGGGGCTTCAATGGCAGTGGAATGCCAATTATAAAGATGAGTGGTATCAACTTGGAGATGGCAGGCTGACCTTGAACGCGCAGATATCTGATGAGGCCACACAGCTTTGTGATGTGCCCAATCTTTTGATACAAAAGTGGCCGGCGCCGGAATTCCAGATTACCACATGTCTGTACCTGGAGAATCTGGCAGAGGGAGACGTTGCGGGCATGGTGTCACAGTGCGGCCATTATACGGGGCTTGCGGTGGTGAAGGAGAATGGAAAGCTGCTTCTATGCCAGCGTACCGGCAACTGGACGAAGGATGACGAAGTCAGGGTGTCTTTGGGCGAAGTTCGCGGGGAGGTGCTGCAGGGTAAGCCTCTTTACATACGCATGAAAGTGGAGCAGGAGACTTATGTGTCTTTTGCCATAAGCTATGATGAGAAGGAATTCCAACCGGTGGGTGAGCGCATCCAGGCGACACCGGGACGCTGGGTTGGTGTGAAGGCGGGATTTTTTATCATCAATGAAAAAGGACATTCCGGCGGCAGGATGGATGTGGACTATTTTGTCTTTGAAGGTCTTGAGAAATAAGAATGTAAATAGGAAAGATTGTGAGAATGCCATCAAGGTGGCAGAATGGAGGATAAAATGACTGAGAAGCAATATAAACAGGCGAATGGGACGGTATTGCCCATTATGATGATTATATTGGGCTATTTTGCATTGTCCATAGTTCTTAATATGATGGGTGGGAGCGCAAGTGCCGGAAATATCGTACAACTGGTAGTCTCGATACTCGCCATGGTGGTTGTGGTGGTAGGATTTGCAACAAATCGGGGGACGAAGATGGGGGCTGTGATCATGCTTAGCAGCGCGTCTGTGGCTTACGGGGTGATCAGTCTTGCTGCCGACAACGACGGGGTTTATGCCTATGGGTTTGTCATTTTGTTCAGCGCCATGGCGTTCTTAAATAAACGTATCATTGTGGCGGGAAATGTTATCATCATCGCGGCAAGTGTGACAAGGCTGCTTCTCAGGATTGGACAGGGCGGGGTGGACTGGAACGCATCCATTCTCTCGTTGTTGGTCATTGGTCTTGTCTGTGTTGCGTCTGTCAGGGTGACGAGCCTGTTGGTGCGGTTTAATGAGGAAAACACAGCTGAGATTACCGGAGCGGTGCGCATTCAGGAGGAAAATACCCAGAAGACGGTTAAGGTGGCTGAGGACGTGTCCAAACAATTTGATGGTGCTATGGAGATGTTGAATCGGCTGCAGAAAAGTGTGGACGCCAGCAGTTTTGCGATGCAGAATATTGCGGATAGCACGGAGAGCACGGCGGAAGCAATCCAGCGGCAGGCAGAGATGTGTGCTGAGATTCAGGGCAACACGGATCAGGCGGAGAGGAGCGCTCAGAAGATGATCGCTGCATCCCAGAGGACGGACTCCATGGTGGCGGAGGGCTCTGAGGTTGTGGGAGAGCTGAAAGGACAGGCGGAAAATGTGGCAGCAGCAAGCAATGTCACTGTGGAGATGATCAGAAGATTGACTGCCAAGGTTGCCGAGGTACAGAACTTTGTGGGAACGATTCTCAATATTTCCAATCAGACGAACCTTCTGGCATTGAACGCGTCTATTGAGGCGGCACGGGCAGGCGAGGCGGGCAAAGGCTTCGCGGTGGTTGCGGAGGAGATTCGCCAGCTTTCGGAGCAGACGAAGGATGCTTCCAACAAAATCACCAACATTATCGCCGAGCTGAACGAGGATACCAAGCAGGCCAATGAGAGCATTGAGAATTCCGTTGCTTCCGTCGTGAGACAGAACGAGTTGATCGAGGATACCAGAGAGAAATTTGAGAAGGTGGATGAGGAGGTGCGTGCGCTGGCTGTGGAGATTAAAAACACAGAGCGGCTGATGAAGGAGATTCTGAATTCCACGGGCGTCATCACGGACAATATCTCTCAACTTTCCGCCGCCAGCGAAGAGGTTGCGGCTTCTTCTACGGAGGGTATGCGTACCTTCGAGACCACGGTGGAGGATATGAACAGCTGCCAGGAGAGACTGCAGGCGATATATGGACTGACCCAACAGTTGGTGGGGCAATGAGTTACTTTTTATTCCCCGACTGACATGGGACGCTTCAGGCAGATAATCATTCCTATGCGGGCACGCTCCCGCTCGATTGAAAACGTAACGGATGCTAGGCTCGATGAGCTGCTATGCAGCTCATTACCTCGCCAAACACATGCGATTTATCAAATCGCTTACGTTTGTCAGACGGCCCTTATAGGAACGATTATCTGCCTGAAGCTGTTTCATGGCTGGGGGATGAAAAGTAACTATCTTGATGGAATCTTGACGGAATTTTACAGAAAGTAATTGACATGACAAGATAATTTAGTTATAATAAAACAAAGAAAGATAAATTCAACGGATATTAGCTGGTTTGTCATGATGCAAGATCTTGCATTATAAGGGCTGGTCTGTATCGGACGGCACATAGGTCAAAATATTGCATACGTCACAGTTCAGGATCCGACATAAATCATTGATTGTCTTGGTGGATATGTCTTTGTTGTGCTTGAGACGATGTAATGTGCTGTTGGACATCTTATGTTTTGTGGTGAGAGTGTACCAGTTCTCGTTAGAGTGTTCCAATGTTTTCCAGAACGGTGAATAGTCAATCATCTTAAATCCCCCAATGAAGTCTATGGAATAATCATAGAATATATTCGTGTACTTGGATATCTTCGCAAAAACGAAATTTTAAATATACTTGACAAATACCCTATGGGGGTATATTCTTGAAGAAAGAACAGATACCCCTATAGGGTATTTTGGTGAAAAGGGGATAAGAATCGACCCATGGGAGATACTGGAAGGAGAGTGGGTGAGGTATGGGAGAGATAGAAAGTATGGAAAAGGCGGAGGAGATGGATCAGGGTTGCTGCTGTCATGAGCGTCATAAGACGACACCCAGGCAGGAGAAGGAGCTGAAAATGCTGAAAAACCGTCTGAATCGTATGACGGGGCAGTTGAACGGTATCGGACGGATGCTGGATGAGAACCGCTATTGCGGTGATATCCTGACGCAGATTGCGGCGGTGGAGAGCGCGCTGCAGGCGTTTGGGCATCTGATTTTGCAGGAACACATGGAGACCTGTATGGTGGAGGAGATTCAGCAGGGCAACACCAAAGTGGTGGAGGAAGCTGTGGAGCTGATCAAAAAGTTGAAATAGGGCTGGAATCAAAGGGATTGGGATAAGGAGTTGAGGAGACTATGAAGGAAAGATATCATATATCCGGAATGACCTGCTCTGCATGTTCCTCTCATGTGGAGAAGGCGGCAAACAAGCTGGCGGGAGTGGAGAAAGCATCCGTCAATCTATTGACGGAAACCATGGAGATTATCTATGATGAAGCGCAGTTAGGAGAAGAAGAGATTGTTCATGCCGTGGAGAAGGCGGGCTATGGGGCGACCAAGATTATAGGCGGGGCTTCCGGAACTGCCAAAGATCCGTCTGGTACTCAGGGAACGATGAGGACTGGCGCGGAAGGTATGACTGGTGATGATGCCGCGTTTTCTGTACAGAGGCGGGATGCGGGCAAGGAGGCTCTTTTGAACCAGGCGAGGGCGGAGAGCCGCGCCATGAAATGGCGGCTTGGAATCTCGATTGGATTCCTGATACCTTTGATGTATGTGGCAATGTACCATATGGTATACGATTTGCTGGGGATTCCGGTGCCGGATTTTATGATGCGGGTGTTCCACGGCAATGAAAATGCAATGACTTTTGCGTTGACCCAGCTTTTGCTGGTGCTGCCGATTCTGTATATGAACCGCAAATTTTTCGCTGTGGGCTTTAAGACCCTGGCGCATCTGGCTCCCAACATGGACAGCCTGATCGCGGTGGGCGCTTCGGCGGCGCTGGGCTATGGGATTTTTGCCATGTACCGCATTGGTTTTGGATTGGGGCATGGAGACCTGGCTCTGGTGGAGCATTATGCCCATGACTTGTACTTTGAGTCGGCGGGAACGATTCTCACCCTGATCACGGTGGGAAAATATTTAGAGAGCCGTTCCAAGGGCAAGACCAGCGAGGCGATCACCAAGCTGATGGATCTGTCCCCCAAAGTGGCTGTGCGTCTGCGGGAGGATGGTACGCAGGAGGAGGTTCCCACGGAAAGCCTGCGGCCCGGGGATGTTTTCCTTGTAAAGCCGGGAAGTTTGGTACCTGTGGACGGCACGGTGCTGGAGGGGAATTCCAGCATTGACGAGGCGGCGATTACGGGAGAGAGCGTGCCCGTGGAGAAGAAAGCGGGGGACAGGGTGGTGTCCGCCACCATGAACAAGGCAGGATTCTTAAAGTGTCGGGCAGAGCGTGTGGGGGACGATACCACATTGGCACAGATCATCCGTCTTGTGGAGGAGGCATCGGGCAGCAAAGCGCCCATTGCGCAGCTCGCGGATAAGGTGGCGGGTGTCTTTGTGCCCGTAGTGATGGGGATTGCGCTGTTGACGTTGATTGTCTGGCTGGCTGTGGGAGCGGAGACGGAGTTTGCCATATCCACCGCCATCGCCGTGTTGGTGATCTCCTGTCCCTGCGCATTGGGATTGGCTACCCCCGTGGCGATTATGGTGGGCACGGGAGTGGGCGCGGGACAGGGTATTCTGATCAAGTCCGGTGAGGCATTACAGCAGGCGAGGGATGTGGATACGGTGGTGCTGGATAAGACGGGAACCATCACGGAAGGGAAGCTTGTGGTGATGGATTTGTCGGCATATGGAGGAGTGACCGCCGAGACGGTTCTTGCGGCAGCAGCGGCATTGGAGCGGCAAAGCGAGCATCCTCTGGCGGAGGCGGTATTAAAAGAAGCGGAACTCAGAAAATGTCCTGTGATACCTGTGCGGGATTTCAAGGCAGTGTTTGGAAGGGGCATACAGGGGGTCGTGGAGCAGGATATCATGGTGATGCCGGAATGGATGGCTGGGGATGATAAAATAACAGGTGTCACAGATGGCCCCACAGCCACCATAGGGAAACAAGTCAAAACGGATTTTGTGGGTATCAAGGCGGGGACGCTTCTCTATGTGGGCAACAGGGCTTATTTGGAGGAAAATGGAATTACGATTGATAAGCCGATGGAGGATGGCTTGAATCAGCTGGCGGACGAGGGGCAGACCCCCCTGCTGGTGGCGGATGGGAGCGGGCTCCTTGGCATGATCGGTGTGGCAGATGCGGTCAAAGAGAGTTCAAGGGAAGCAATCAGCGCGTGGCAGAAGATGGGCGTGCATGTGGTGATGCTCACGGGAGACAACAGGAGGACTGCAGAGGCGGTCAGACGGCGGATGGGGCTTGCGGAGGTGATCGCTGAGGTGCTGCCCCAGGATAAGGAGCAGAAGATTCGGGAGTTGAAGGAGGCGGGACACAAGGTTGCCATGATTGGCGACGGCATCAACGATGCACCTGCCCTTGTCTCGGCGGATGTGGGGATGGCGATTGGCGCAGGAACGGACGTGGCGATAGAGAGCGCGGATATTATCCTGATGAAGAGTGATCTGAGGGATGCGGTGACAGCCATGCGTCTGAGCAGGGCGGTGATCCGCAACATCAAGCAGAATCTGTTCTGGGCATTTTTCTACAATAGTATCGGGATTCCGCTGGCAGCAGGGCTTTTATATATTCCCTTTGGGCTGCGGCTTACCCCCATGTTTGGAGCTGCCGCCATGAGTATGAGCAGCATCTTCGTAGTGGGGAATGCGCTCAGACTGCGAGGCTTTAGGAGTGGGTTTAAAGAGAATCAGCATAAAGAGAATCAGCTTGAAATGGATCAGTCTCAAACAAATGGGTTTCAATCAAATGAAATAGAAAAAAGTAATCAAAAAGAAGGAGGAAGTAACATGACAAAAGTAATCACTGTGGAGGGAATGATGTGTGCACATTGCACCGGAAGGGTGCAAAAGGCTTTGGAGGCTGTGGAGGGCGTTTCGTCAGTCACCATGAGTCTGGAGAACAAGACAGCCACCGTGGAGTTGAACGCGGAGGTGTCGGAGGATGCGTTAAAAGCAGCCGTCACGGAGGCAGGGTACGAGGTGACTGCGGTCGCATAGCAAATAATCGGAATCTGCTTATGTGGATTCAACTGTCAAAGGCAGTCCGTTCCAACGTTTCGATGTTGGGCGGGCTGCCTTTAATGTTTTTATGTTGAAGGCGGGTAGTTTTGGAAGTATAATGAATTTATCTGTAGAAAGGGAGGAAAACGAATGAGAAAAAGACTATATTGGGTGTTGCTGCCGCTCTATATTCTGGTGGTGGCGTTTGTGCTGTATATCAATGGAGTGTTTCAGGGGCAGATCGCTTCTGCCAGCAACTTAATCATCAACGGGGTGTTTTTGCTGGTTATCGGCATTTTATTCCTCATATCCATGCAATCCTTTGGGAGATTGAACCGGTGTACGGATTGTCTTGTGAGGGTGGCGGAGCAGATGAAAACAGAATACAGGGATGCAGGGGGCAAAAATGTCTGGATAAATTATCAGGACAAGAGGGAGACTTTTTCTGAGGAAGTTCTCGACAGCGCTTTCCAAAAGTACCGGCTGCGGATGCGGGGCTATCGCACGCGGCAGGGTTACAGTGACTCCTGTGATATTGAGGAGTATATCAATGAGGATCTGCTGGATCATGTGGGAAAGACTTATTTTAATTCCGGCATGGCAGGGACATTGACAGGACTGGGGATTCTGGGGACGTTCTTAGGTCTGGCGCTGGGGCTTGGCTCCTTTCAGGGAAATGATATTTACACCATATCCGATAATGTGGGGCCGCTGCTTGCTGGAATGAAGGTGGCGTTCCACACCTCAGTATATGGCATCTTTTTCTCCCTGGTGTTTCATTTTATCTATCGGGGTATCATGGCGGATGCCTATGGGAAGCTGGACGATTTCCTGAACGTGTTTCGGCAATGTGCACAGCCTGTGGTGGCGTCCGCGGATGAGAAGAGCGCTGCAATGCTGGTGTATCAGGCGAATATTGCCAACAGCATGAAGGAGATTTTGAATATTTTGCAGGGGACGGGCAGGGAGCAGATAGAAGGGGTGGAGCGCATTGTCAATCAATTCCTGCTGCAGATGAACAGTGCTTTGGGGACAAATCTCCAGATTTTGAGCAATTCCTTACGACAGACAGAAGAGGCCCAGAATGCGTATACCGCCCAGTGTGAGCAGCTTACGAGGGCGATGAAAGAGATGGCAGAGTTGAACCGGGCAACCTGCGGCAATCTGGAGCAGATTGCGAGCCGTCAGGAAGCCTTCGCCAAGGAGCTGATCAGGCAGCGGGAGCAGCTGGAAGCCACATGTACACAGATGAGCAACGAGGTCAGCAGTCAATTATATACATTTGAGCAGATGAGAGGTTTATATGAGAAACAGTAGAAGAAAGCGGGAGACTTTTGCGGAACCCAGTTATTGGCAGTCTTATTCCGACATGATGGCGGCGCTGCTGTTAATTTTTGTTCTGATCATTGCCATCACCCTTGCCATATACAAGCAGAAAACCACAGATTTGGAACTCACCAGACTGGAATTGTCCGCCGCGGAGGCGGATTTGGAGAATTCCCGGGTGGAGATTGAGAAATCCAACAAAGAATTGGCGGCATCCTTGGCGGAGCTGCAGGTTGCATACGCGGAGGCGGCACTTACCAAGGAGGAGCTGAACAATGCCTATCTGGAGATTGAAAATGCCAGAGAGGAGCTTGCCACTACCAAGAGCGAGCTTCAGGATATTGTGGGTATCCGCACGGACATTATCGGTGCTTTGCAGGATACTTTCCACAATTCCAGCATGAAGGTGGACAATCAGACCGGCTCCATCACTTTTTCTTCGGATGTATTGTTCAAATATGGCAGCGCCACTTTGACGGAGGACAGCAAGACCACTTTGAAAGAAGTGATTCCCATGTATCTGAAAGTGCTTTTGCAGGATCAGTATCGGGATTACATAGCGGAGATTATTATAGAAGGCCACACAGACACCTCGGGCAGCTATCAGCACAATATGTCGCTGTCCTACAACCGTGCCAACGCTGTGTCCAGATTCTGTCTGGACAGCAAGAATGGGCTTGACACAGAGCAAATCGACCAATTGCAGCAACTGCTCACTGTCAATGGACGTTCCTACAGCAATCCCATCTATGTCAGGAATGCAGCGGGGAACTCCACCGGCGAGATTGATATGGTGGCTTCCAGACGGGTAGAGATTAAATTCCGCCTGCGGGAAGATGAGATGATAGAGCGGATTACGCAGGTGTTGAATGAGGAAGATTAAAGATTTTCAAATTGTTTATACTTGTTTATACTTTTTTTATTGATTTACTGGTAGAATGTGATATTCTTGTTATATAAATAATAGAACAAACAAAACAAAAGCGTTGAGGTCAGGAGCAAAGGAATTGTCACAAAATAATTTTTAACAATTCCTTAGAAAAGGGGGAGTATCGTATGAATATTCAGAAGTTTACACAGAAATCAATGCAGGCGGTGGATGGCTGCGAGAAGCTTGCCTATGAATATGGCAATCAGGAGATTGAGCAGGAGCATCTGTTATACAGCCTCCTGACCCTGGAGGACAGTCTGATTTTGAAGCTCATTGAGAAGATGGGGATTCAGAAGGAGCATTTTGTAAACCGCGTGGAGCAGGCACTGGCGAAGCGCGTGAAGGTGCAGGGCGGGCAGGTCTATATGGGACAGTATCTCAACAAGACGCTGATCGGGGCGGAGGACGAGGCAAAGCAGCTGGGGGACGAATATGTGTCCGTGGAGCACCTCTTCCTTGCCATGATCAAGGAGCCCGGCAGGGAGATCGCCCAGATCTGGAAGGAATATGGTATCACCAGAGAGCGGTTTTTACAGGCACTTTCCACGGTCAGGGGCAACCAGCGGGTGACCAGCGACAATCCCGAGGCCACCTATGATACCTTGGAAAAATACGGGCAGGATCTGGTGGATAAGGCACGCAATCAGAAACTCGACCCGGTGATTGGACGGGACAATGAGATTCGAAATATTATTCGGATTCTCTCCCGCAAGACCAAGAATAATCCCGTGCTGATCGGTGAGCCGGGCGTGGGAAAGACTGCCGTGGTGGAGGGGCTTGCCCAGCGTATTGTGCGGGGGGACGTGCCCCAGGGATTGAAGGATAAAACGATTTTTGCGTTGGATATGGGCGCCTTGGTGGCGGGAGCCAAGTACCGGGGCGAGTTTGAGGAGCGTTTGAAGGCTGTCCTTGAGGATGTGAAGAAGAGTGACGGACAGATTATTCTTTTCATTGACGAGCTGCACACCATCGTGGGCGCGGGCAAGTCGGACGGGGCGCTGGATGCGGGCAATATGCTCAAACCCATGTTGGCAAGAGGGGAGCTTCACTGTATCGGCGCTACCACTCTGGATGAATATCGGCAGTATATTGAAAAAGATCCGGCTTTGGAGCGTCGTTTCCAGCCCGTGATGGTGGATGAGCCCACGGTGGAGGATACCATCTCGATCCTGAGGGGATTGAAGGAGCGCTATGAGGTCTATCACGGTGTAAAAATTATGGACAACGCGCTGGTGAGTGCGGCCGTGCTCTCCAACAGATATATTTCTGACAGATTCCTGCCGGATAAGGCAATCGATCTGGTGGATGAGGCATGCGCGTTGATCAAGACGGAGCTGGACAGCATGCCCACGGAGTTGGATGAATTGCAGCGAAAGTGCATGCAGATGGAGATTGAGGAAGCGGCCTTGAAAAAAGAGGATGATAAGCTGAGCCAGGAAAGATTGGCACAGCTGCAGAAAGAGCTTGCGGAGTGCAAGGAGGAGTTTTCAAGCCGCAAGGCCCAGTGGGATAATGAGAAGGCTTCCGTGGATAAACTCTCCAAGCTTCGGGAGGAGATCGACCGCGTGAACAATGAGATTCAGATTGCTCAGAGAGAAGGCAATCTGGAGAGGGCGGCGGAGCTTTCCTACGGGACGATGCCAGAGTTAAAGAAGCAATTGCAGCAGGAGGAAGAGCGGGTGAGCGAGGGTGAGCTGACACTGGTGCGGGAAAAGGTTTCTGACGATGAGATTGCCCGGATTATCTCCCGTTGGACAGGGATTCCCGTGTCCAAGCTCACGGAGAGCGAGCGCAATAAGACCCTGCATCTGGACGAGGAACTGCACCGCAGGGTCATGGGGCAGGACGAGGGCGTCACCAAGGTGACAGAGGCAATCATCCGCTCCAAGGCGGGCATCAAGGATCCCACCAAACCCATTGGTTCCTTCTTGTTCCTTGGTCCCACTGGCGTGGGCAAGACCGAGCTTGCAAAATCTTTGGCGGCGGCATTGTTTGACGACGAGAATAATATGGTGCGAATTGATATGAGTGAATATATGGAGAAATATTCTGTGTCCCGACTGATTGGGGCGCCTCCCGGATACGTGGGCTACGAGGAGGGCGGTCAGCTTACGGAGGCTGTGCGCAGAAAGCCTTACAGCGTGGTGCTTTTTGATGAGATCGAGAAAGCGCATCCGGATGTGTTCAACGTGCTTTTGCAGGTGTTGGATGATGGACGAATCACGGATTCCCAAGGCCGCACCGTGGACTTCAAGAACACGATATTGATCATGACCTCCAATATCGGCGCGCATTATCTGTTGGAGGGCATCGAGGAGGACGGCAGCATCCGTTCTGAGGCGGAAGCAGCCGTGATGAATGATCTGCGGGCACACTTCCGCCCGGAGTTCCTAAACCGTTTGGATGAGACGATTTTGTTCAAGCCTTTGACCAAGGAGAATATCGGCGGCATCATCAAGCTGATCATTGCGGATTTGGATCGCAGGCTCTCCGACAGGGATTTGAGCATAGAGTTGACGGCGGAAGCGGAAGGGTTTGTGGTGGAGCAGGCTTATGACCCTGTTTACGGAGCGAGACCGCTCAAGAGATATATTCAAAAATATGTGGAAACTCTCGCCGCAAAATTAATCTTGTCAGATCAGGTGGAGAGCGGGAATGTGATTTTGATTGACGTGGAGGGAGATGAATTGACTGCAAGAGTCAAATAGGTGACGTGTGGGGGCTGGTGAGGAGTGAGCCAGCCCCTCCGCATAGTCTGACGGAGATTGATATCATCCGTTTCGTTTACATACTTCTATTATTGTTCATCCTTCGATTTGTTAAGACATCTCACAAAGTACGAATCTCTGGACAGATAGGTCTTGGGGATCAGAACATAAGCAAGAGAACATTCGCCCTCTGTGTTGTCCCAGTTAAGAGGAATTGAGCATCCCATTACAATATCACTATCTCCGATATCAGTTCTCTGCCACTCATATTTCGTATTGACGCTGTGGCCGTCAAGTTTGACGCAAAGGGAATATTTGCTAAAATCAGGCACACCTTTTTCTTCCAATGCGCTGCGAATACTGCCATTTTCCACAAGATTGTGACTGTCACAGCTTTTGATAAATTCTTCGTACTTTGTCGAGTCAGGTATGTAAAGCCCCATAAAGCCGTGCATATTGAATTCCTTCCAAACCGCGTGCATTGCCGTTTCAGAGAAGCCATATGCTTCCCCTGTGATAAAATCAGGATCGAAGTTCAAATCTCCATCCTTGATGCGTTGCCACTCACCGCCATCGGCACATGGGATGCTGTCAGAGATAAAATCTCCGCTGGAACGGGGAAAAGCCACAACATTGCAAAAACCTGCTCCCTCCGTATGGGAGAGTTTATAGCCATCATCTGTGCGCAGGACAGCGTTTGCAGGAGCGGCGTTCAGTTCGACGAAATAGACATATCGTTCCTGTTCATAATCCTTGTAATCATCGAGCATATCATCAATAGATACACCACATTGTCTGGCAAGTATGCGCAGCTGTTTAGCACTCGAAAGAAAGTACATTCCGTTCATTTCGGTATTGCATTCAACAGTATTCAGGGGTATGTCATAAACAGTGTAAACAAGCGGCGCTGTGAATTCGGGTGTGAAGCGTTTAATTTTTTTATTATAAGATTTTACGAACTTTTGGGCAAAGCTGTCACTGAGCTCACCACAAGAATCTCCATCCACAGTGCAGACGGTTATACTTCCCGTATCGGGATTACAAAAGGAAACAGTGTGCGAGCCGGCATCCGTAGCGCCACCTTTTGGATCAATTTCGAATTCGCTTTCCGGATCGATCTGTGCGCCGAGTGAATATAGCTTAATAATCGTGTCGCTGTCTATCGTCATGATTGGTTCCGTGTTGTCACGGACGATATCAAATTTTAATAACAACTGTTCATCAGGTATGATATGATGGGGTGACCTTTCAAAGTCAAACGCATAAACTGCTCCGCTTGTATCTATGAAAATTCCTTTATCCTGATAAACCCATGCAGAGTTCTTATAGCGGTCAATCAGGAATATCTCTGCTGTTTGAGGCAAACCTTCGCTATCATTGCCTGTTATCTTACCACATGATGTTAGCATAAGGCTCATCATGCCGATGGCCAAGAGGATTTTTTTCATAATGATTGTCCTTTCAAAAAAGCTTTTAATGGCTTATAATTCATTGATCGTTCCCACACCCTCTGTCTCCTGCAGAATGTGCAAATATGCATCCCGATTGGTGCCCTTCGGTATCTTAAATGTCGTCACAATCTGAAAATACTGTCCTTTTGCCTTTGGCTTATCCACCACAAAGGTATCGATAAGACAGTTGTCCTCCTTTAATTTCCGGGAAATCAGCGTAATCTCCCTGCCGGTCGCAGCTTCAATATAAAGCGTCATGTACCTTGAATGCCTGTAAACCCTGTTTTCTATGTATGGCACAAAATGTACCCCTACAAGCCAGAGTACGGTTAATATCACCGCACCGTCGATAAAACCGATCCCTACCGCAAGCCCTATACAGGCGCAGGTCCAGATGCTCGCAGCAGATGTAAGCCCCTTGATCTGATGCCCGGACACAAGGATAGAGCCCGCACCCAAAAATCCCACACCGCTGATCACCTGTGCGGCAATCCTTGAGATATCAAGCCGTTCCGGATAAAGCGCCTCAAGGTATTGTTCCAGGAGCATCACCATCGTAGCGCCAAGGCATACGGTAATTGTGGTTCTTGCACCGCCGCCGCGCCGCTTTGCACCTCTGTCAATCCCTATTACCATGCCAAGAATTAAGGATACGATCATTCTGATAAGAATATTACCCCAGGTCCAATCTGACAATAAAAGTGTAAACATATAGATTTCTCCTCAAATTCTGCCTTAAATATATATTATTGTACCATATATGGCAGCAAAAGGGTAGTTTACTTTTGACACGTCATTCTAAGGTCTAAGGCAAGCAAAGTTATACAAGCTGTAAATAATACGCAAACATATTCTCTGGAATATTGAGCGCTTTCATAGCCTGTTCGGTTGTCATTTTTAAATTTGCTTTCAAATTTCGGATGGAAGACACGCGCTCCCGTTCTATACCCTGCTCTATACCCTGCTCCATACCCTCAGCCTTGCATTCCTCCATAATCTCGTCCCACGCCTGACACATATTGACCTCCCCTTTCTCATTATGTTCTATTTTTTCAAGCACCCTCATGTTGTCTGTCATGATGGCAATCGTCCTTGCAGTCTCCACAGACAAATTGGAAAACTCCCGCCCTTTGAACAATTCCTTCATCTTATTCCGATCCCTGCGCGCTGCCAATGTTTCCAACAAGAGCCTAAGGTTCGTGCGAAACACAGACAAATCCTTCAAGTCCTCCACACACACCAAGGTCATCCGGTAATCATGGAAAAGCACCTCACAAAACTCCTCATTTCCCGTACAATCCATCATGTCCCTCAGACTTCTTGGTCCGTTCCATCTCTCGGTTCCATGATATAGGCACAAGGTGTATATCGGGTGCAATTTGTCTTTCTCGCCAAATTTCGTCTCGAATCCGGCACGCTTTTTCTTGCCATCTTTATTTCTTTGCCGCTTGCGGTTCTCGATTGTCCTGATTTGTTGGTGATACTCCAGGTAGTCATACTGCATGATCCTCCATGGCATGGCGTAATCAATCGTGGCTTGGTTCTCTATCGCCAACACCGAGATTCCCGTGCCGCATTTCATGCGTTTCTTAATGTCCCTGAATCTGTTTTCCGTTTTGAGCGGCGGGGCACCCTTTTTCAGAGATACCGGTTGGACATCGTCCGGACGCTCCAAAACATATCTCTCCGAATCTCCCTCCAACGCCTCCGCGTGAAGCACTTGTCGCCCCCCGAACAACACACCGTTAAACAAGTCCGCAAACCTTTCATTGTCCGACAAAAACTGATACATGGCATCATCATATTTTCCCATATAATCTTCCTTGGACGGAGGTCATACCTCTTGCGCCTGCCTCCGCCACCTTTTTTTATTCTATTGATTCAAGTGGAAAAAGGCCTTGTCGCCTTGGCAGAATCGCCATAGAAAACAACTTGAATTAAGATAATCGTATTATAGGATATTAAATATGAAATGTCAAGTTTTTATTTTTCGTGAAAAAACAGAAACGATTTGCAGTCGCTTCTATCATATGCCATTGATAAATCATTATGGAACCCGCAGGAAACTTTGCTAGTAATATCAGCTATGTTGTGGTAAAATGATATTTGACAAGCTGGGGTTGAAGGGGTTAGCAATATACATGGAGGTTTGAGGAATGAGAGCGATATGCTGGGACTTTGACGGTACACTTGTTCATTCCCATTGCTTATGGAGTGGTTCTATCTGGAAAGCTTTAAAAGAAACGGTTCCCGATACAACTATCCCAATGGATGATGTGAGGCCGTATACCGCTATCGGATTTACATGGCATACGCCGGAGAAGGATTATTCGGATCTTGTGGGAGAACGCTGGTGGGATTATATGAACAAGTATTTTGAACATATCTATCTTTCTCTTGGACTGGATGGGGATATTGCGAAAGTGGCAAGCCAAAAGGTAAGAGCCTTTATAAAAGACAGGGAGAATTATCACCTGTATGATGACACCATAGCGGTTCTTGAATGGGCGAAAAAGGCGGGTTTTCAAAATATTCTTTTGTCGAATAATTATCCTGATTTATGCGACGTTCTATCAGACTTGGGGTTGATGCAGTATTTTGATGCCTTTGTCATTTCTGGTCAGATTGGCTATGATAAACCACGCAAAGAAATATTTGACTATGCAAAGAAAGCGTTGCCTGATACTGATCAATACTATATGGTTGGCGACAGCGTTTCCGCTGATATAGTCGGCGGGAAAAAATCCGGCATGACGACAATTCTTGTACATAAGCCGTTTAATGAAATGGCGGATTATTGTATTTCTTCGCTGGGAGAAATATGCAATATTTTCATTTAACCTTTTTTGCATCCAGTTTTTTCTCCCAAAATGTATCGATATCTTTCGTATATACAAATGAGACCGGCTGCAAAAACCCCGTTATAAATTGTACCGATATGCCTGTTTGATTTCCCATATTTTCAAATGTAACTTTAAATGTTGGCTTAGGAGAAGTAGCTAAACTCAATATGCTATTTTTATATTCTGTAAATGTTATTAGGTAATAGCCCTCTTTTTCCTCCCATACATATTCAAATTTATCATATATATTATCATGTTTCATGTACTCTAGGCATAAATCCAATGAATAATTTGTGATATAATGAAGTTCGCTTTCCATACTTCCTCCCATCAGCGGTATTACTTGCAAGTCACACTCGCCATATCTTCAATTCGTCCCAATCAGATATCGTCAAAATGTCCCTCTTGTATCAGTAATTCCAATACAAGAGCCTCTCGTTCCAGCATTACCTGAGTGAAATCATCCAGTATCGTTTCCCTATTTACAGCTATTGCAAGCTGCGGCTCCAAAAATTCAAGCGTAAAGCCTTCGTCCGCTTCATACTTGTCCAAATTTTGCTGTGCTAAATCCTCTTTCACGCAACACAGGAAATAATAATTATCCTGTATAAAAATGTCCTCTTTTATTCCTTTCTGAATGCGGTGAACTTGCCCATATTCCTGAATA
Source organism: uncultured Lachnospiraceae bacterium (assembly GCA_947175035.1). Taxonomy (GTDB): domain Bacteria; phylum Bacillota; class Clostridia; order Lachnospirales; family Lachnospiraceae; genus Acetatifactor. Next base: position 41,446 of record CAMWLG010000007.1, read on the forward strand.
GAATCTTTAATAACGCATAACCCCGTTTCCTCTAACACTTCTCTGATCAAGGCGTCTTCCATACATTCAGCACCCTCTATGCCTCCGCCCGGAAATTTATAATAATTATATTTTTTACTGTACACCATTGCTATTTTGCCATTTTTAATGATGATAGCCCTTGCGGAAGGTCTGCTAAAAACGCTGCCATTAGGAACATAATCTTTTTTGTCCATTTCAAATAAAATACGCATTTTACAGTTCTCCCTTCTCGAAAGCCACTTTTACCTGTTCCAAATCATCATATTTGGCAACTATGACCTTCATTATCTCCTCGTCCGGCTGCCATAAATCTGGAATCATGATAGGTTTACATCCTGCCCTATACGCAGATAACAAACCATTCTTAGAATCCTCTAATGCATAGCATTTTTGGGGTTCTGCGCCTATCATCTCACAGGCTTTCAAATAAATATCCGGTGCGGGTTTTGAATTTTCAATCATATCACCACATACAATATCGAGAAAATAGTCGTTTATTCTGGCATCTTTTAAATGTTTTTCCACTTCCCAGCGGGGAGAAGATGATGCAACTACCATTTTGCACTGTTTGCTTTTTAAAAAGTCAAGCAAAATATACAATCCATGCTTTACTGGAACTGTATTCTCATCATAATATTTTTTCAGAAATTCCTTTGTATATTTTCTTAACTCCTCTTGATTATACTTGTCACCAAATTCTTCCTTCCATATATTATAAGAAGCCACTATATTCATGCCCAATGTCTTGTATACCATAAATCCGGCTTTTCCTATGCCAATTTTCTCTCCTGCGTAATCCCATGCTTTTATAAAAACTTTTTCGGTGTCAAACATGAGTCCATCCATATCAAAAATAATATTCATGTATTTTCATCTCCATTTTAATTAAATTGATATACCTGACATTTTTCATATTGTAACATAATAGCTGAAATTTTGATATAAACTTTTCTGCTGTTTCCGACTGACGAAAATCTTATGAAAATATACTTTTCTTTTTGGCAAAAAGATGCTATAATGTCACCATCAAATCGAAAGACTTTTGTATGCACAAGGTCTTCTTTTCGGCGTTTCGCCGTATTCCCAAATATTTATTTTTATGTATTTGTTACTGTCAACCAATGTTTTTAAGCGTTTTGTGACATGCAAAGTGTCGGATAAATATAATAACAAATGCTATTAAAAAGTTTTGATAATTCCGAGGTGCTCGTGCAAAACGCGGAAAGGAAACTTTATGACCAATTCACCAAAAACCGTTCATTTCTTGCCAGAGCTGGAGGCTGCCACAGGGAAATTTGACTTTCCCATGACCAACGATTACATGTTTCGCGCTGTCCTGCAGTCTAACAACAAGGCGCTCACCGGGCTGATCAGCTCCCTGCTCCATATCCCGCCAGAAGACATCTCCTCCGTGGAGGTCACGAACCCCATCATCCTCGGAGACGCCTGCCAGGACAAGGAGATGCGCCTCGATATTAATGTGGCGCTGAACAACCATAGCCTGATCAACCTCGAGATGCAGGTGGATCGGAAGGACAACTGGACAGAACGCTCCCTAGCTTACCTGTGTGGTAACTTTAACAATCTGTCAGAAGGGCAGAATTACGAAGATATCCCGCCAGTGATACATATCGGCATCCTGGATTTTACCCTTTTTAAGGATGAACCTGAATTTTATGCCACTAACAAGCTCATAAATATTAGAACTCATAAAATCTATAGTGACAAATTCACCCTCCATGTGTTAGAATTGAAACACACGGAACTGGCGACAGAGGAGGACAAGGCCTGGGGAATCGACCACTGGGCAAAACTCTTCAAGGCGACTATATGGGAGGAACTGAGAATGATAGCGCAGAACAACGAATACATGGCGGAAGCCGCCAACTCCATCTTCCGCATGAATGCGGACGACATGGCGCGGAAGCGCTGCCGTGACCGGGAGGAACATTACAGGGAACTAAGAGGGTTGAAGAAAAAGATTGAGGAGAAAGACGCACAGATCGAGGAGCAAGCCGTAAAGATTGAAGAGCTGGGTACCGAGAATGAGGAGCAGGCCTCAAAGATCGAAGAGCTAGCCGCAGAAATCGCCCGCCTGCAAAAGCAGTTAGAAAGTGGCAACAAGTGATTTCAACAACCCCAAATATCCCGCCTCTTCTCGAATCATGTCTGCCCGCCTGCAAATTGTGTCATGTATAAATCATAATAATACCCTTTCTGTGTCAGCAGTTCCTCGTGGGTTCCGGTCTCTACCACCTTGCCCTTGTCCATTACCACGATTTTATCCGCATCCTGAACGGTGGATAATCTATGTGCAATGATGAGGCTGGTGCGGTTCTCCATCAGCTTCACCATGGCGTCCTGGATGCTTTTCTCCGTGCGGGTGTCCACAGAGGAGGTGGCTTCGTCGAGAATCAATATCTTCGGGTCTGCAAGCACTGCCCGGGCGATGGTGAGGAGCTGCCGCTGGCCTTGGGAGAGGTGCGCCCCTGCCTGAATCAGCATGGTCTGGTATTTGTCCGGAAGATGGCGGATAAAGCGGTGAGAATTACTCATCTCGGCCGCATGGATGACCAGTTCTTCCGAAGCTTCAGGGTTGGCATATTTGATATTGTTTTCTACTGTATCTGTAAAGAGCACCGTGTCCTGCAGCACAATTGCCGTGTTACGGCGCAGGGCGTCACGTTTGATATCCTGGATATTCACCCCATCTATCAATATTTCCCCGGAGTCCACGGGATAAAATCTCATGAGCAGATTGACCACTGTGGTCTTGCCGCTTCCGGTGGCCCCCACCAGAGCGATTTTCTGTCCCGGCTTTACCGTGAGCTGAAAGTCCTGAAGCACGGGAGTGCCGGGAATATAGGAGAAATTCACGTTGCGGAAGGTAATCTCGCCCTTCGTATTCTCCATGTCGCGGGTGCCGCTGTTGTCCTCGTCCGGCTGGTCCAGCAGCTCGAAAATGCGCTCCGCCCCTGCCACGGCGGTTTGAAGGCTTCCATAGAGCTGGGCAATCTCATTGATGGGGCGGGAAAACTGCTTGGCATAAATGATGAAGGCGGAGATGACTCCCACGGTGATCAGGCCTTTCAGGGCAAAGTACCCACCGAAGGCGGATACGATCACGAAGCCGATATTGGAGATGCAGTTCATAAGGGGGCCCATGGATCCACCCAAAATCTCCGCGCGGATGCTGACCTTTGCCAGTTCATCCGAGGTCTTGTTGAACTCGTCAATGACATCCGCCTGTTTATTATAAGCCACAATGGACTTATAGCCGGTGATCATTTCCTCGGAGTGGCCGTTCAGTTGTCCCAGCACTTGGGAGCGCTTGCGGTACACCTTGCGCATGAGGGCGGACATTTTCTTGGTCACAAGCACTGTGATCACTACGGTCACCATAGTAATCAGTGTCAGCTGCCAGCAGTAATAGAACATGAGCGCCACGGTGCCGATGATGGTCAGTATTCCCGCAAAGAGAGAGCCCAGACTTTGTGAGATAGAGGTAGAAATATTTTCCACATCATTGGTCATCCGGCTCATGATGTCACCGTTAGAGTGGGTGTCCAGATAGGGAATGGACAGGTTGTCAATCTTTTTGAACAGATCATGGCGCATCTTCCGCACGATGCGTTGGCTTAAGTGGGCGGACACATAGGTCTGGGATAGGGTACAAAGGGTGCTGGTGAAATATACAACAAGCAATATGATCAGCACGGAGGAAAGCCCATCCCATTGTCTGTCAAGAATCAGGTCAATGCCTTTGCCCTGCAGCGCGGGGGCTGCAAGCGCCGTCAATGTCACCATGATCACAGAGGCGAGCAATATGAGCAAAAGCAGCCTCTCTTCGCCCAGATATTTTGTCAGGCGCAGCAGGGTGTGGGAGGCGTCCTTTGGTTTCTCCACCACTTGCCCCATGCCGCTGGAAGCGCGCCTTCTGCCGCCGAAGTTGATGGGAGGCGGATTGCGCTTGAATTCCTGACTGCGGAATTGAAATGCCTCGCCGCCCTGTGCCTCAAAGCCTTCGGGCAGAGGGCGGTCGGGGGACGGCGAATGGATATCTTCTTGTAGATTGTTTTGGTTTGATGTGTTTGATTTTATTTTAAATGACTTCATTGTTTTTCCTTTTCTTCTGTATCTATTGCTTTAGCTGTGAGGCATAAATATCTTGGTACACCGACGACTCTTGCAGCAGTTCTTCATGGGTGCCATATGCCACGATTCGCCCGCTGTCCAGCACGGCGATGCGGTCCGCGTTTTTGATGGAGGCGATTCGCTGTGCAATGATGACTTTGGTGGTGGAGGGGCACTCTCTTTCAAGGGCTTGATATAAACGGCTCTCTGTTCGTAAATCCAGCGCGTTGGTGGTGTCGTCAAAGATTAGGATCTCCGCGTTTTTCAGAATAGAGCGGGAAATGGAAATGCGCTGTTTCTGACCGCCGGAGAGGGAATGACCGCCCTCTGTGACCATGGTGTAGTAGCCTTGTGCGGTGTGGCAGATGAAATCATCCGCCTGGGCAATCTCGGCGGCGCGCTTGATGTCCCAAGGGGTGGCTTCCGCTCTGCCCCATCGGATATTGGCCTCGATGGGCCTTGAGTAGAGCTCCGCCCGCTGCATGACGATCGCAATGCGCTCCCGAAGTCCCTGTACGGGATAGTCCTTTACATCCATGCCATCCACCAGCACTTGTCCCGCCGTCACGTCATAGAAACGGGGAATGAGGTTTACCAGCGTGGACTTACCGCTCCCCGTGGCGCCGATGATTCCAAGGGTCTCCCCTTTATGTATGGAAAGAGAAATATCCTCCAGAGCGTTTGTAGAATGCCCAGGGTAGGCGAAAGACACATGCCGAAATTCCAGCTCGCCCTTTGGCTCGGGGGGAGTGATCAGTCCGTCAGGAAGCCGATCTCCACAATTTAACACCTCGTTTACTCGGTCGGCGGATGCCTTTGCCCTGGTGAAGGTCTGGAAGATGTTCGCCATGAACGTGATACCGTGCAGAATCATGGACAGATAGGTGATGGCAGCCATGATCTGCCCTGAGGTGATGCCGTCTGAAGTGCGCATGGTGTAACCGCCCACATAGAGTATCGTCACAATGCATAGATTTAATATAATGTTCATGCAGGGTGTCATGAAGGCCAGCAGTGATTGGACTCTTAGATTAATAGCGCAGAGTGCGTTGTTGGCCGTGTCAAAGCGCTGAAGCTCCTGTTCCTCACGCACATACGCCTTGACCACCCTCGCGCCAGCCGTGGTCTCCTGCAGACAGTTATTGACGCCGTCCAGTTTTTCCTGCACAATGCGAAAAAGGGGAGAGGCTTTTTTCAGGAAAAACACGACAAAAAACAGGATGAAAGGCAGGCCGCATGCCGCAACAAAAGCGAACTTGGGGGACTGCCGGTACAACATAAAGATACCGCCCGCGAACATGAAGGAATTGCGCACCAGACCGCGGATTGACATGGTGACCATCTGTTGGATCTGGGTCACATCATTGACCAGTCTGGTCACGAGGGAGCCGGTGGAGAACCGGTCAGTCTGCTCAAAGGATAGATTCATGATCTTGGCAAACAAATCCTTGCGCAAATCGTTTCCAAATTGTTGGGACGCCAGATTGGCAAAGACGCCGCAAAGAACGCCGCAAAAGCCCCCAAAAAGCACCAGAAGTATCATGCGGATGCCGACATGCAGCACCACGTCCAGGTTTTGTTTCAGCACACCCTCATCCACAATGGTCGCCATCATATCTGGTTGGATCAAATCCATTGCGATCTCGCCCACCATAAAAAGCGGCCCAAGCAGGCAAAAAAGCCAGTATTTTTTTAAATATTTCAGCATGGGAATATCCTCTTGTTCCATCAAAATGTGTTCTTATGCGAACCAATGGCACATATTTCTTAAAGCTGCCATCGCTAATATTTTACAATATTTTGTAAGTCTGCGCAAATAAATCATTTTTGTTCAGCCTTGCATCAAGTCACGCTGATGAATGGGTATTATTCCTATTCAGGCACGCTTCCGCTCTGTGAAAAACGTAACGGATGCTAAGCTCGTTCCTCGCTAAGCACCGACGTTTTTCAAAGGCCTTCATACGAACAATACCCATCCGTCAGCTGAGCGTGGCAGGGCAATAACAGATAGTGGGACATACTAAACCAAATTGCTATTGCAGGCTGAACTAATGTCAGATAGGTATACGGAAACAGGCTGGCATAGGTATATGTTCTACAAGCGACCCTTGAAAAACGTAGCGGCTAGAACATATACCTATGCCAGCCGTCCCTTATGTCTACTTCGTGAACATTTTTTATAAATTTTTTCCGCTTGGGGTGGCTTTTTTGTACAAAATCATATACAATATATATAAGCAAAAAATTTTGAAAAACATATCATGTGACAGAATGGAGCGTAGGTGGAATGATACCCAAGGATGCAGTGATGCTGCTCAGCTTTGTGAATTTGAAGTTGCGGGATTTTTATGGTAGCTTGGAGGAGTTGTGCGAGGATTTGGACGCGGATGCCAAGGATATCACGGATAGGCTGGCTGCCATAGACTATCACTATGACGCGGAGAGAAATCAGTTTGTATGATCAATATTTATTGGGGCAGAACTTCAGAGGAACCAAATGCCAGATTTGCACAGGATGCGGCAGGTGTTTCTTTCTTGGTGGGACACAGGTGCAGACTGACCGGGGGGAAGCACTGTCGGAAGATGGCCGGCAAAATCTCCATGTTGTGACAACAAACGGTCTGGGGACTTCAGGATTCCTGATTCCAAGCGCGCCGATTCCAAGTGCTCATGGCGAGCGGCTGGTGACGGCGGATATCGGAACCACCACCATAGCAGTACAGCTCTATGATGACAAGGGTAATATCACGACAGATTATGCAGGGGTAAATCCCCAAGTGAGGTTTGGGGCGGATGTGCTTTCGCGCATACAGGCGGCAAGAGAACCGGAGACGGCGGAGACCATGCGCCGTGAGGTGCTGACGGAGCTGGAGGTGGCGGTGGAATGCTTTCGGGCATTTTTGCAGCCGGAAGAATCAATGCGCATGGTGTTGGCGGGCAACACTACTATGATTTATCTGCTGATGGGTTATGATCCCGCGGAACTGGGGCGGGCGCCTTTTGACGCGAGCCATTTGGCGGCGATAGAGACTGTGATAGGGGATGTTCCTTGTGTGATTTTCCCCGGGATTTCCGCTTTTGTGGGGGGAGATATCACGGCAGGTATGTACGCATGTGGGATGCAGGAGCGGCAGGAGCTGACATTGCTTGTGGATCTTGGAACCAACGGTGAGATGGTGCTTGGCAACAGAGACCGGAGGATTGCATGTGCGACGGCGGCAGGGCCGGCGTTCGAGGGCGGAGTCAACAGGGGTGTCTGGGGCGCGGATATGATACATTTGCTGGCAAGACTAAAGCGCGAGGGCATCATGGATGAGACAGGACTTTTGGCGGATGCGTATTTTGAGGATGGCATTTTGATCGGAGATGTGCGGGTGACACAGGAGGCTATTCGGGCAATCCAGTTGGCAAAGGGCGCCATCGGAGCGGGCATTCGCATATTGATGAAGGAATATGGCCTGCAGGAGGACTGGCAGGCGATTGACAGAGTGGTGCTGGCCGGCGGATTTGGTTATTATCTGAGGGCGGAGGACGCGGCAGAGGTTGGACTTTTGCCAAGGGAGCTTGAGACGAAGTGCTTGGCGGGTGGAAACACGGCACTTGTGGGAGCGCTGCGGTTGGGCAGGGAACTTCTGACGCCGGGGACGGCGGAAGGGTGGAGACCTCCTGAGGACATCTGTGAGCGGTTGGGCGCCCGAGGGGTCGAAGTCTTGAATCTGGCAGAGCATCCGGATTTTGAGCAAATGTATTTTCAGTATATGAATTTTGATAACTGTTCAGAACCAAGCGAATTTATTGGAAAATGACGAATTTTAAATAAAGGTTTTGAGATAGTTTATGAATACAGACGAAGCGGGACGGGCATTGGGATCCGGCGGAATAAATGGAGGTTGGCATATGGGCAAGACAGAGCAGACAGGGCAGGCAAAAGCGACGCAGAAGCAGGAAAAACAGAAGGTGAAGAAGCATATTTTTGGGATTCGCAACAAGATTACCTTATGCTTTCTGGTGCCGGTCTTTTTTATGATCGTTATCGGGCTGACTGCCTATAATAAGGCGGCTGAGGGCATGGAGAACAATTTCCGCAATTCCACGATTCAGACACTCAATATGGCGGTTGAGTATATGGAGATGAGCTGTGACTTTGTGGCGGCTGAGAGCACGAAATATTTGTTTGATTCCGGATTAAGCTCGTATTGCGCTGGTTATAGCAAAAATGATGCCAGCGAGCGCAAGACAGTGAGGGATAATGTGAAGAACAATATGCTCTCTGCAAAGGTGTCCAATCCTTTTATCAGCCAGATTCATATTTTGACCACATCCGACCTTATGATGATGTCCACCAAGGCCTCCGAGGAGAAGGGGGTTTTGGAGGATTATATGGAGGAGATGGCGGATGAGAATGGCAAGCTGGCAGGTTGGATTGACAGGCATGCCGTGTTGGATACCCATCTGAAGATGAAAGAGGATGAATATATTCTCGCTTATCAGGTTCTCTTTCAGAATAAAAAGGGTTGTGTCGTGCTTGATGTCAGCCAGAAAGCGGTCAACAATTTTCTAGAGGGCTTACAGCTTGGCGAGAACAGTATTGTGGGTCTCGTGACAGACGGGGGCAGAGAGATTGTCTTTGAAAATATCACGGAGGGACAGGAGAGCAGCATTGCGGAGGGCGAGATGGTCTTTTGCGGCAAGGATTTTATGCCAGCGGCGGGAGATGAAGCCTATGGATACAAGGATGTAGAATATAATGGGCAGGACTGTCTGTTCCTTTACAGCAGGAGCGAGGACGTGGGGATTACCATATGTACCTTGGTGCCTCAGAGTGTGGTGACCGGACAGGCGGAGGACATCAAGGGAATTACGGTGATGTTGGTTGTGTTTGCCGGCGTGATCGTAATGCTCGTGGGAATATTTATCGTGATGGGCATTCAGAGGAATATGAATGGGATCTCTCACAAGTTCGGGGAGGTGGCAAAGGGTGATCTGACCGTGCAGGTGAAGGCGCAGGGCAGGGACGAATTCCAGGATTTGGCGGGTTCCGCTACCAACATGATCATGAATACCAAGAAGCTTGTCAACAAGGTGAGCAATGCCACAGGACAGTTGGAGGTGTCATCTCAAGAGGTGGAACAGGTGTCGGGAGTGATCAGCGATTATTCCAAGGACATTACCAAAGCGATTCGGGATATTAACGAGGGAATGACCAGACAATCCACCCATGCGCAGGAGTGTGTGGATAAGACAGAAGTACTTTCCAATGAGATACAGGGTGTGGCGAGAACTGTTGAGAGAGTGGAATTGTTGGTAAACGAGACGGAGGAGATGATCAATCATGGTATGGATATCATCCGTACTTTGGGCGACAGGGCTCAGGAGACCACGGTGATCACCGCCAAGGTGGGCGAGAGTATTGCCTCCTTGAAGGAGGAATCCGAGATTATCAACACCTTTGTGGCAACGATTACCGATATCTCCGAGCAGACTAATCTGCTGTCCCTGAATGCCTCCATAGAGGCAGCCAGAGCGGGCGAGGCAGGAAGAGGCTTTGCGGTGGTGGCGGAGGAGATTCGTCATCTGGCGGATGACTCGGCTAAGGCGGCGGGTGAGATTCGCAACAATGTGGAACATATCAGCGCCCAGACCATGAACAGCGTGGAGAGTGCCAACAACGCGCAATCCATGGTTGCCCTGCAGACAGAGGCAGTGGAGGAGGTTGTGAAGGTATTCCGCACGATGCAGCAGCGCATGGGAGATTTGGTGAGCGGTCTGAAGGAAATCGTGGCGGGCATTGACAGCGCAGACAGAGAGCGCGCGGATACTATGCTTGCGGTGAAAAGTATCACGGATATCATTGAGGAGACGGCAAACAACGCGGAGGCAGTCAACGAGGTGGCGGATAAGCTGCTGCACAATGTAGAGAATCTGAATCGCACGGCGGACGCTCTGGGGGACAACATGAACGGGTTGAAATCCGAGATTTCCGTATTCAAGATTTAATATCTGCATAGCAGGGGGAATCGAGACATATACTTGTGGTGAAAAGTGCATAATGGAGACACAACGTCTATGAAAAAAACAAAAACAGCTATCCTGATTTTTGATATTACATTGGGATTGCTGTTTTTTATGTTGATATTAAACAGGCTCTCCGGAAACTCCCGCGAGACGCGGGGAAACGGTGTGATCATGAAAGCCTCGCAGGAGACGGCGAAAGAGATGACGGAGGAAAAGAAAATTGCGCTGACTTTCGACGACGGCCCTCACCCCCAGTACACGGAGCAGCTTCTGGACGGGCTGAAGGAGCGGGGCGTGGTGGCAACCTTTTTTGTCACCGGAGAGCATGCGAAGCTTCATCCGGATGTCATCAAGAGAATGCAGGAGGAAGGGCATCTCATCGGGAATCACACCTACAGCCATATACAGTTGACTAAGAGCAATCGGGAGAAATTTAGGGAGGAACTGATTGCCACCAATGATGTGTTGAAGGAGATTACCGGTGAGGAAGTGGAGTTTGTTCGTCCACCCTACGGAAGCTGGGACAAGAGCTTTGAGAAGGAACTAAATATGTTTCCCGTGCTCTGGACCATCGACCCGCTGGACTGGAGCTCAAAAAATGCGGACTGTGTCGTGCGCAAGGTAGTGGCGAAGGCGGGGGAGAACGAGATTATCTTGATGCATGACTATTATGACACCAGCGTGACGGCAGCGCTCAAGATTGTGGATGAGTTGTTGGAGGAGGGGTATGAGTTCGTGACGGTGGATGAGATTTTGTTTGATTGAACGCCTCTGGTGTGTTTGTTGACAAGGCGAATGGGAGGGGAGTATACTTAAGTGAAAACATAAAGATAAATGATGGGAGGTACACGATATTTTGTTTGGTACATTTCTCGAATTTGAAAAAGAATGTATGCTGTTTGTCCAAGAATACCTCAGACATGACTGGCTTACGCCTTTTCTTACATTTATCACCGTACTGGGGAATGCAGGAATGATCTGGCAGCTGGCATCTGTGTTGATGCTTATTTCTAAGAAAACCAGAAAAGTGGGGTTCATGGTAATCGGGGCGTTATTATTATCCCTTCTGGTCAATAATATCATATTAAAGAATCTTGTGGCGAGAGTCAGACCCTATGATGCGATTCCGACACTAATTCCATTGATCAAAAAGCCCGGAGAGTTCTCTTTCCCGTCTGGACACGCGTCAAGCTCTTTCGCGGCAGCGGGTCTCTTTTTCCGTAATCTTCCCCGTGGTTTGGGCGTGCCGCTTTTACTATTGGCGGTTCTCATCAGCTTATCCCGTGTATATGTGGGGGTGCATTATCCCAGCGACGTCATCGTGGGAGCGTTGAGCGGGTGGCTGATTGGCATGGTGGTGGAAAAATTTGCTTGCCAAACGCAGAGAAAATGAGTAAATTATTATAGGGGTTGTTCTAGGCGACGAGAAAGGGATGAAATGATCATGACAGAAATAAGACAGAAAACCATGACACAGGAGCGGGCTATGTTTCATGTTTCGGATACCGTGATTTATGATTCTGTGTTTGACAAGGGGGAATCTCCCCTGAAGGAATGCCGGAATATCGAACTGTATACCACGTTATTCCGATGGAAGTATCCGCTCTGGTATTGTCATAATATTAAACTTAAGGATTGTACATTGTTCGATATGGCGCGGGCGGGCATCTGGTACACGGACGATATTCATATAGAGGACACTGTGATTGAGGCACCGAAGAATCTCAGGCGCAGCAGGGGGATCGTGCTGCAGAATGTGTCGTTTCCAAACGCCGCTGAGACCCTGTGGAATTGTGACGATGTGAAAATGACTCAGGTGTACGCCAGAGGTGATTACTTTGCTTTCAATACCAATAATATTACAGCGGACCATTTGACTTTGGTGGGGAATTATTCCTTTGACGGTTCTAGGAATGTGACAATCCGTGATTCCAAGCTGCTTTCCAAGGATGCGTTTTGGAACACGGAGAATGTGACTGTGACAGACAGCTTTATCTCGGGAGAGTATCTTGGATGGAATGCCAGGAATCTCACGCTGATTAATTGTACGATAGAGAGCCTGCAGGGGATGTGTTATATCGATAATCTGGTGATGAAGAATTGTAAGCTGATCAACACGACCCTTGCCTTTGAATATTCCACCGTGGAGGCGGAGATCTGCAGCAGTGTGGACAGCGTCCTGAATCCGTCCCAGGGCATGATCAAGGCACAGTCCATAGGCAGCCTGATCATTCAGAAGGATTTGATCGATCCGGGAAAAACAAGGATTGTCTGTGACGATATTCACGAGACCACGGACGAGATTGTATGGTAGGAGGCGGGAATGCAAAGGGATTATAAGGCGATATTTGATGAGGAGATTGACCGCTCCGGGACAAACTCCTTAAAGTGGGACGTGGAGGATCACGAGCTTCCCATGTGGGTGGCGGATATGGACTTTCGCACTGCCCCTGAGATTATTGAGGCATTGCAGGGAAGAATGGAGCATGGGATTTTCGGCTATTCTGTCATACCGGAGGAGTGGAATGAAGCAATTTCCGGTTGGTGGGAGCGCAGACATCATTTTGTGGTAGAGAAGGAATGGATTCTTTTTGCCACGGGGGTGGTGCCGATTCTTTCTAGTGTGGTGAGGAAATTAACCACTCCGGGGGAAAATGTGTTGATTCAGACTCCGGTTTACAATATTTTCTTTAATTCCATTGTCAATAACGGCAGAAATGTGCTTCAGTGTCCGCTTGTATATGATGGAAACGAGTATGATATTGATTTTGAGGAGCTTGAAAAGGGACTTGCCCTTCCCCAGACGACCATGATGATCCTCTGTAATCCGCACAATCCCGTGGGGAAGATTTGGGACAGGGAGAGGCTGGCCCGGATCGGGGAACTGTGTGCGAAGCATCATGTGCTGGTGGTAGCGGATGAGATCCACTGTGATATCACGGATCCGGGGAAGGAATATGTGCCTTTTGCGTCCGTGTCGGATCTGTGCAGGGATAACAGCATTACCTGTGTGGCGCCCACCAAGACATTCAATATAGCGGGTTTGCAGACCGCGGCGGCAATCGTGCCAAACGAATTCCTTCGGCACAAGGTAAATCGCGCCTTGAATACGGACGAGGTGGCGGAGCCAAATGTCTTTGCCATTCAGGCGGCGATTGCGGCGTTTCGGCACGGGGCGCCGTGGCTGGACTCGCTCAGGGAGTATTTGTACGAGAATAAGCAGCTGGTGAGGGACTATATCGCGGAACAGATTCCCGGTGTCAAGGTAGTTCCGTCCGAGGCGACCTATCTTCTGTGGCTGGACTGTTCTGCCTTGTGCAGTGATTCCAAGGCGCTTGCAAAGCAAATTCGGCAAAGGACAGGCTTGTATCTGTCGGACGGGGTACAGTATGGCAGGACAGGGGAAGCTTTTCTCAGACTCAATATCGCGTGTCCCCGGACGAGACTGCAGGATGGGTTGAGGCGGCTGAAAGCGGGCGTCGGGATGGACGGTCAATGATTCACGGGACAGAATGAAAATGAAGATAAAACGAACTACCAAGAAGCGAATATTTGACATTATACAGATTGGAACCAGGGTGGATATCCCCAGCAGGGCCTTCGATTACTTTATCGTGTGCGCTATCATTACCAGCATTAGCGTGATATTCCTGCAGACCTTTGATTTCATGGAGCCGTATGCCGGAATTTTAAACAGTATTGAACTGGTGACCATTACCATTTTTATCATAGAGTATTTGCTGCGCTTGTGGACAAGCGACCTTCTTTATCCACAGGAGAAGGGGATTCATGCGGTGAGAAGATTCCTGTGCTCGTTTTATGGCGTGGTGGATTTGCTGACCATCATATCCTTTTTTGCCCCGCCGTACTCTAATGGTATCGTTGCACTGCGGATGATCAGGGTCATTCGGATCATGCGTTTGTTTCGCGTCAATCAGAGCTTTGACGCCTTCAATATTGTGGCGGTGGTGGTCATGGAGAAGAAGAAGCAGTTGCTGTCTTCCATCTGTATGATCGCTATGATCATGCTTGCGGCGTCCCTGTGTATGTATGGGTTTGAGCATGATGTGCAGCCGGAGGTGTTTGAGAATGCGTTCTCCGGAATCTGGTGGGCAATGTCCACGGTGTTGACAGTGGGCTATGGGGATATTTATCCCATTACCATAGGCGGTAAGCTTGTAGCGATCATTATCGCGCTTCTGGGGGTGTGCGTTGTGGCGATTCCCACGGGTGTGATCAGCGCAGGGTTCGTGGAATATTACGCCAGGATTCGAGGGGACGCGGGGAGCTTTCTGGATGGCGATACGCTTGTGATGTTGGAGAGACGCGCCGCCAAGCGGGATATGTCCGTAGGCGAGTATATATTATATTTGATGGGACAGGATATGCAGCATTAGGAATCAGTAGACAGCATGTGTGTAGACAGGGAGGAGTTTGTCATGGCTTTGGCGGAGTATGATAAGGCATATAAATTAGGTAAGAAGGATTATCAGGCGAGATTGATGAAGGGGGATCAGCCCACGCTCAAGGTGTTGGATGATATTTTGCCCCGCAATCACCACTATGCGGAGATTCCCGTGGGGCTTGTGCAGATTCCCATGGAACGGATCGTGGGGACGAAGACCGGCGGGAGAAGCAATGCCTTTGCGGGCAATTTTATGCCGATTCTGCGCTCTGAAACGGAATTTGCCATAAAATGGGAGAATCTGTGTATCAGTCACACGGAGGAGGGGATTCACGATCCGATCAAGGCTTATGAATATATGAATGAATATTATGTGCTGGAGGGCAACAAGCGCGTCAGCGTGTTGAAGTTTTTTGACGCCGTTTCCGTGCCGGGGGAGGTGATACGCGTCCTTCCGCCCAGGACACAGGAGAAGAGCAATAAGCTGTATTATGAATTCCTGGATTTTTATGGGCTGTCCCAGATCAATTATGTCTGGTTTTCGAATCTGGGCAGCTTTGCCAAGCTGCAGGAGGCTGTGGGCAAGGGGGAGAAAGAGGCGTGGACAGACGACGACAGGATGGATTTTAATGCGATCTATGCCAAGTTCAAGGCGGAATATATGGCGAATGGCGGGGGTAAACTGCCCATTACCACGGGGGATGCGTTCCTTTCCTTCATCACATTATATGATTATAAGACGCTGGAGGATCAGACCTCGGCTGAACTCAAGGGGCTTGTGCACAAGAGTTGGGAGGAGTTCGTGATCGGCGGGGCGGAGAACAAGGTTGAGCTTAAGATGGAGCCGACGCAGGAAAAGAAGACCTTGTTGAACCGGATTCTGCCCTTGAGCTCGCCCAAGGTAAAGATTGCATTCATCTTTGAGAAAACCCCGGGGTCTTCCGCGTGGACATATGCCCATGAGTTGGGGAGGCAGCATATCGAGGAGACCTTCTCGGACGAGGTATCCACGGTTTGTTATGAGAATATCACGGAGGAATCGGTGGAGGAAACCATTGAGGCTGCCATAGCGGACGGATGTAACGTGGTATTCACGACCACGCCCGCGTTGGTGATGGGGAGCGTCAAGGCTGCAATCGCCCATCCGGATGTTCGTATCCTGAACTGTTCCCTGAACACCTCTCATCGATACATACGGACCTACTACGCGCGGATGCACGAGGCAAAATTCCTGATGGGCGCCATCGCGGGTGCCATGTCGGACAATAACCGATTGGGTTATATCGCCGATTATCCTATCTTGGGGGTGATCGCGGGGATCAATGCATTTGCTTTGGGGGCAAAGATGGTGAATCCCAGAGCGGAGATTTATCTGGAATGGTCCAGATTAAAGGACAATTCGGACAGTCTGGAGAAGCTGCAGGAGCGGAATATCTCCGTGATCTCCGGGCAGGATATGAGCATTCCCGAGGATTCCTCACGGTATTTCGGGCTGTTTAGCATGGAGAACGCGTACACGCGCAGTCTTGCCATGCCGTTGTGGCACTGGGGAAAATTTTATGAGAGACTGATTCGCACGATTATGGATGGTGCGTGGAAATATGACGAGAGCACGGATGTGAAGGCGATCAATTACTGGTGGGGGATGTCGGCGGATGTGGTGGATGTCATCTATTCCCAAAGTCTGCCCATCGGCACGAAGCGGTTGGTGAATCTCTTGAAAAAGACCATCCGCATGGAGGAATTCACACCCTTTTCCGGCGTCCTTTACTCTCAGGAGGGACTGATTCAGGATGATCCAGAGAAGAAGCTTTCTGCACAAGAGATCATCAATATGGACTGGCTGGTGGAGAACGTGATCGGCTCGATTCCCAGCCCTGAGGAGCTACGGGACGCGGCGCAGCCGGTGATCAGCCAGCAGGGGTTGGAGACAGTGGAACGCTAGAGGGGAAACGGAGCATGAGGATACTTGCCATTGCAGATGAAGAATCCAAGTTCTTGTGGGATTTTTATGAAAAAGGGATGTTGGACGGAATTGACCTGATTATCTCCTGTGGGGATTTAGACCCTAATTATTTGTCCTTCTTGGTCACCATGGCATCGGTGCCCGTGTTGTACGTGCACGGGAATCATGACGCGAAGTACGAGAAGGTTCCGCCCGATGGCTGTGTCTGCATCGAGGACACGATCTATGTCCATGAGGGGGTGCGGATTCTGGGGCTTGGCGGCTCTATGCGTTACAAGCCCGGCGCCCATCAATACACGGAATTTCAAATGCAATGCCGGGTGCAAAAGCTTCGACCGAAAATCTGGCGGCACGGCGGGTTCGATATCCTGGTGACCCATGCACCGGCTTACCAGCTCAATGACGGTGAGGATCTGCCCCATCAGGGGTTTCGAGCCTTTCTCTATCTGATGGAGAAGTACAAGCCCAAATTTTTCCTGCATGGGCATGTTCACATGAATTATGGCAGGCAGCATAAACGATATGACAAGTACAATGACACGCATGTAATCAACGCGTTCGAGAGATGTGTCTTTGATTTTGAGGCGGAGGATGTGAAGGAGAATCTGACTCGCTGACCTTGACAAAGGGACGGGGATATTATATTGAGCAAGGAAGGTTATTTTCAGGGGGCATTATCTAATTTCATATTTGAGTTCGCCTGTGGCGGGGCGATTCGCCATCTTGCCGACCAAGGCTATACCACAAAGCAGATTGCGGATCATTTGAGTTATCCGGTGTCCTATGAGCGGGTGCGGGAGGCAGTGACGGAGTATTATCTGGCGGAGGGGGTTTTGCTTCGCACAGAGCCCGTGCAGGGAGGAGCGCAGCCCAAATATATCTATGTGCAGGAGCACGGAGAGTACGGCAAAACCAGCTTTCGGAGGGTACTTGTGGACGAGGGAGGAGAGGCTTTAGAGGGGGAGTGGTTCAAACGAAGCGTGACGGAGAGAGAGCTGTTGGACAGGCTTAGGGAATACAACGGACAGCCAGGTACGGGGAAGGCGTATGTGTCCTGCGATTTTGGCAGGATGAATGGAGAGTTTCAGGAACTCGAGGGGTTGAATGGCAGGCAGCAGGAGTATCTTGAGGGAATTCGCTGGGACAGGCAGAGGATGTACCATCTTTTGAACGGACGGATGCTGGAGATTACGATTCAGCTTTGCAAGACGGGTTGTTTTCAGGGCAGTGTGTATTTTGAGCGGACAAGGGAGCAGCTTGTGTTGGAGCGTTGATAGGAAACGGAGTAAACAAGGAATGGACATATTTGAATATATGAGAAGTACCAGTATGGAGAAAGAGTCGCCGCTGGCTGCCAGAATGCGCCCCCGTGTACTGGAGGAAGTGGTGGGGCAGGAGCATATTATCGGCAAGGACAAGCTGTTGTACCGCGCCATCAAGGCGGACAAGATCAGTTCGGTAATCTTCTACGGACCGCCGGGGACGGGTAAGACCACGCTGGCCAGAGTGATCGCCAATACCACCAGTGCAGAGTTCACACAGATCAACGCCACTGTCGCCGGCAAGAAGGATATGGAGGAGGTAGTGAGTAAGGCGAAGGAATTGCAAGGGATGTATGGCAAGCGGACTATTTTGTTTATTGATGAGATTCATCGTTTTAACAAAAGCCAGCAGGACTATCTTCTTCCTTTCGTAGAGGATGGGACGATTATTTTGATAGGAGCTACCACGGAGAATCCCTATTTTGAGGTAAACGGGGCATTGATTTCCCGTTCGATCATATTTGAATTAAAGCCGATTCCCAAGGATGCAGTGAAGGAGCTCTTGCGCAAGGCGGTGACAGACGAGGAGCGGGGAATGGGAAGCTACCGCGCGGTGATAGACGAGGAGGCGCTGGATTTTCTCGCAGATATCGCAGGGGGAGACGCCAGACATGCGTTAAATGCCGTGGAACTGGGTGTGATGACCACAGAGCGGGGGGAGGACGACCAAATCCATATCACGCTGGAGGTGGCGCAGGAGTGTATTCAGAAGCGAGCGGCACGTTATGACAAAAACGGCGACAGCCACTATGACACCATCTCTGCTTTTATCAAGAGTATGCGTGGGTCCGACCCGGATGCGGCGGTCTATTATCTGGCCCGGATGCTCTATGCGGGCGAGAGCGTGACTTTTATTGCCAGGCGCATTATGATATGTGCGGCTGAGGATGTGGGAAATGCGGATCCACAGGCGCTTGTGGTGGCGACCAACGCATCTCTTGCCGTGGAGCGCATCGGTATGCCCGAGGCGCAGATCATTCTGTCCCAAGCGGCGGTATACGTGGCCTGCGCACCGAAGTCCAATGCCAGCTGTGAGGCGATTGCGCAGGCGCTTGGAGAGGTGGAGCGCAGCGGCAGTCTGCCCATCCCCACACACTTGCAGGACGCGCACTACAAAGGAGCGGCGAAATTGGGGCATGGCACAGGGTATAAATATGCCCATGATTATCCCAACCATTATGTGGAGCAGCAATATCTGCCCTATGAGTTAAGCGGGAGAGAATTCTACAATCCCTCGGGCAACGGGTATGAGGTAAAAATCAGGGAACATATGAAGCGCATCCGGGAGGAGGCTCAGAATAATTCCTGAATCAGAAATTGGTAGATTGTCTCGTTTTTGGTCTTCCAATTGTCGCAGATGGCGGACGCACTCTCTTTGGTCGGCACGGACAGCGTGATATCCACTAATTTGATATCTCTGTCCATGGCGATTAAATGTGCTTCGTATTCGCCGGAGGTGGATTTGTAGTAATTGCTCTGCACGGAAACCTCGTTTCGCAGCGTATGGCCTTGTTCTTGAAAATAGGTATCAATCTCTTGTTTGATGGAATCGTTGATGCGATTGTCAAAATAACGCAACGTCTGCTCGCCTTCCTTGGTGATGGTCAGGTGGGTGCGGTTTCCGTTGGTCTGGGAGAGGATCATTCCGGCGTCAGTCAACTCGCTGATGGCCTGCTGCAAGGGCAGAAAATTAGCATATTCCCGGTCTAGGAGAAAATCGCCGATCTGTGCCCTGGTCAATGGAAAGGACACACGGTTTAGCATATAAAGTATGATTAATTTGTAGAGGGTCAGGGGTTCTTGCAGCATGATGGCTCCTTTTTTCATTTTTAGAGTTTTTTACACCTATAGTAAGTCGCCCTGAGCGGCGTTCAAGGCGCGCATCTGACTGTGAAGGCTGTTCAGCACGTCGCGCTTGTTCAGACTCCAAGCGGGGGCGAGCAGTGTCTTCCTTGGTCCGTCTCCTGTGAGGCGGTGGATGACGATTTCCGGCGCAAGATGGCGGATACAATCAATCAGTATGGTGAGATATTCTTCCTTTTCCAATGGATGCAGGGGCAGGCTGTTGTCTGCAGGGGTGGTGTGCGCGGTTTCGAGGTACATTTTACCCAAATCCGTATCCTGCAATATGTGCAGCAGCTGCAGTTTGACACCAAAGGGCAGCAGGCGGTCTAAATATTCCACGCTCTCCAACATTTGTGAGGGCGTCTCGCCGGGCAGTCCCAAAATCAGATGTACGATCACGGGAATTCCCGCTTCCTTTAATCTGTAAAAACTTTCCTCAAAGCAGGGCAGGGCATAGCCCCGGCGAATCAAGGCGGCAGTGTTCTCATGGATCGTTTGAAGACCAAGCTCTACCCAGATAAATTTGTGGGGATAGTGCTTTTGTAATTCCTCGAGAAGCCGCAGGGTTTTCGCCGGCAGGCAGTCCGGTCTGGTGCCGATGGAGATACCACAGACCGGAGGGCATTCCAAAGCTTCCGTGTAGACCTGGCGCAGATATTCCACGGGGGCATAAGTGTTCGTGTACGCCTGAAAATAGGCGATCAGGCAGGCCCCTGAATCATTGCCTGTAATATCCGGGGAAAATTTATTCTGTAGTCTGGAAAGTCCCGCCTGAAGCTGCGAGGCAACACTTTCGCGGACAATATCCTCGGCGAACTCTCCACTTCCGCCCGCGCTACAGAAGATACAGCCCCGAGTGTCCAATGTCCCGTCCCGATTGGGACAACTCATATGGGCATTCAGGGCTATTTTATAGCATTTGTGTCCAAGGGTATTCAAGCACCAGGCGTTCAGGGAATAGTAAGGTTTGCCATGCCAATTTGGAACAGCTATATTTGCTTGATTCTGCATGTAAAATCTCCTCAGGTTATCGTGTGATATGAGATTTTACCGCATCCGCCACGAGCTCCGCCACTTTGGGATTAAAAGCCTCGGGCATGATATTGTCCTCGTTCAGCTCTTCCTCGGGCACCAATCCGGCGATTGCGGCGGCGGCAGCAAGCTTCATCTCCTCGGTAATCTGTGTGGCGCGTCCCTCCAAGGCACCCTTGAAAATGCCAGGAAAGGCAACCACGTTGTTGACCTGATTGGGGAAGTCGCTGCGCCCGGTTCCCACAACTTTGGCACCGGCAGCTTTGGCAATGTCAGGCATAATTTCAGGTACCGGATTCGCCATGGCGAAGAGAATGGCATCATGATTCATGGAGGCGACCATCTCTGGGCTTACAATGCCCGGGGCGGAGACTCCCACGAAGATATCTGCTCCCTTCATAGCATCGGCGAGAGTACCTGTCTCATTGTTCAGGTTAGTGAGTTCTGTCATTTTTTGCTGCATCCAGTTTAAACCGTCCGTGTTTTTGGACAGGATGCCGACCTTGTCGCACATAATGACATTGGTAAAGCCATAAGTGAGAAGCAGCTTGGTAATCGCCACGCCGGCGCTTCCCGCACCGTTTACTACCACACGACAATCTTCTTTTTTCTTATTTACTACCTTCAAGGCATTGATGATTCCGGCAAGAACCACGATCGCAGTGCCATGCTGGTCATCATGGAACACGGGAATGTCCAATGTCGCCTTCAAGCGTTCTTCAATCTCAAAGCAGCGGGGGGCACTGATATCCTCCAGGTTAATGCCGCCAAACCCTGGGGCAAGCCAAGTTACCGCCTTGATGATCTCCTCGGTGTCCTGGGTGTCGAGGCAGATGGGAACGGCGTTGACTCCGCCGAACTCCTTGAATAATACGGCCTTGCCCTCCATAACAGGCATGGCGGCATGGGGACCGATATTGCCCAATCCCAACACGGCGCTGCCGTCGGAAACCACGGCCACAGTGTTGGATTTCATCGTGTATTTGTAAGCTGCCTCTTTGTCCTCGGCAATCACCTTGCAAGGCTCGGCAACGCCAGGGGTATAGCAGAGTGCTAAGTCCTCTCTGGAATTGACGGGTGCCTTGGATGTGGTCTCTAATTTACCGTTCCATTGTTCGTGCAGCATCAATGCTTTTTCGTTGTTTGTCATTGGAATACCTCTTCTCTCAACTGATTTTGATATGTAGGTCTAAATGCCATTTTATTATAGCCCAGAGACTACCCGATTGCAAATATTTTCTTTTCATTGTTGGGAATCTATGCTATAATTAAAATACAATGTGCTTAAAAGATAATTTAACATATCACAGGAGGATAAGAAATGTATTCATTGGATGATGTAAAGCTCGTTGACCCCGAGATTGCCCAAGCGATCGTGGACGAGCAGGCGAGGCAGAACAGCCATATTGAGCTGATTGCCTCCGAGAACTGGGTGAGCAAGGCGGTGATGGCTGCCATGGGAAGCCCCCTCACCAACAAATATGCGGAAGGGTATCCTGGCAAGAGATATTATGGCGGATGCGATTGTGTGGATGTGGTGGAGAATCTAGCCATTGACAGGGCGAAGGAGCTTTTCGGCTGTGATTACGCGAATGTGCAGCCCCATTCCGGCGCGCAGGCCAATATGGCAGTGCAGTTTGCGGTGTGTAAGCCCGGCGATACTATCATGGGCATGAATCTGGATCACGGCGGTCATCTGACACACGGAAGCCCTGTGAATATGTCTGGCAAATATTTTAATATTGTACCTTATGGTGTCAATGACGATGGATTTATTGACTATGATAAGCTGCGTGAGATCGCGCTGGAGGCAAAGCCCAAGATGATCATTGCTGGTGCGTCTGCCTATGCCCGCACCATTGATTTCAAGAAATTCCGCGAGGTTGCCGACGAGGTGGGCGCGGTGCTCATGGTGGATATGGCGCATATCGCGGGTCTGGTGGCGGCAGGGCTCCATCCCAGCCCCATTCCCTATGCGGATGTGGTGACTACCACAACCCACAAGACCCTTCGTGGTCCCCGTGGCGGTCTGATTCTCTGTAACAAGGAGGCGGCTGATAAATTTAACTTTAACAAGGCGATTTTCCCCGGCATTCAGGGTGGTCCCCTGATGCATGTGATCGCGGCGAAGGCAGTTTGCTTTAAAGAGGCTTTGTCCGACGACTTTAAAGCATATCAGCAGGGCATCATTGACAATGCGCAGGCACTCTGTAAGGGACTGATCAGCAGGGATATCAAGATTGTGTCCGGCGGCACCGACAATCATCTGATGTTGGTGGATTTGACCAATTACGGGCTCACTGGCAAGGCGGTGGAGAAGCTTTTGGATCAGGCACATATCACCTGTAACAAGAACACGATTCCCAATGATCCCCAGTCTCCCTTCGTGACCAGCGGCGTGCGCCTTGGCACTCCGGCGGTGACATCCAGAGGCATGAATACAGAGGATATGGACAAAATCGCGGATGCGATCGCGATGGTGATCAAGGGTGGCGAGGAGAAGGTGCCTGAGGCGAGAGCAATTGTCCAGACGCTCACAGATAAATATCCTCTGATGTAATCAGATGATATAATAGGGGCAGATATACAACACTCTGCTCTGAAACAGGCTAAAATGAAGGAATAAAACACGATTTAACAAGGTTCCGGTTGGAGAATGTCCAATCGGAACCTTCGTTATGCACACGCCGATGCAGAGGCAATCTTTTCTTAGGGCTGGTTTACCACGCCTACAAACAGCGGATCGCCGGAGCTTCCTGTGATAGCGAAGAGGAAGGGACGATCCAGGATAAAATCCACTTCCTCCTGCGGAAGCATTGCAGCGGCTCTGTCCACCATTACCAGAGTAAATGCTGCAGCCTCACAGCCCTTCTCGTCAATTTGCACCCGCGCCACGTGTTTTATCTGTGAGACGCTTGCGGAGATGGAATTGTCTATCATGGGTGAAAAGTCAGACACTTCTGAATTAAAAACATCTGTTATTCCAATCTCCGGTAAATTCTCCTCAAGATGCATGTCAGAGGAGACATCAAATTTGGGTATGGACAGGTTTACCGTGAGATATTCGTGTTCAATTGTCTGTTTCGATGTGGTCTCATCGTCCGTACTATTGGAAAGGAAGAGATCTGACCATCCGGAATTACTTTGCAGGAGCTCATCCACCCCGATATCCTCATTGGGCAATATCAGCCACATTTTCCCGCTGCCCTGAAAGCTTAGGGATACTGCGGAGAAGTTTTCACCCCAATAATAATTGCGGGAACAGCTCATCTTCATAAAATCACACATGTTATCCTTGCTGGGAGAATGGAACACTTCTTCAACGGTGTTTGATTCACGGAATTCATCACTCCAACCTGCCTTAAAATAGAGAGTGGTGGCGAGGGCAAGAACGGTTTGCGCAGAGAAGCCCATCCCATGGATCTGTTCTTCTAACAGTCCGTTTGTCTGCTCATTTAGCCAGTTCTGCAGGACTTGGTCAAATTCGGCGGAGCCCATCTGTCCCTGATAGACAGTGGAATAATAGTATTTTGCCAAGGTGTCCACAGCGTCTTGACAAAAGGTCAAATCCTGATTTAACCACAGGGAACTGGCGGGAATACTGGTAACGAAGTCATCTTCGATGTAGTTGTCAAGCCACAGACGGGAAGTGGTTGCGCGAAGGGTTTCCACATCCTTTTCCCCGAGCAGGGTAAGTATCTGGGAGCGGCTTTCTCCGTCCGTGATCTCCGCAAGCATCGCCAGCGCCATATAGACATTGACGGGAGAATAGATCCGGTTTTCCTCTCCGGCGCCATATAGAAAGTTGCGGAGGGTAATTTCATAGAAATCTTCTGGCTGTTCCTGTGTCTCCTCGGGGGCGCTTTGGGTTGGCTTTGCGGGCTGATCCTGCGTTGGGGAAGGCGTGTCGGGTGTTGACGGACGGCTGCAGCCTGCCAACATTCCGGCAAGAAAAGCGAGAGAGACCAGCAACGCAATGGGACGTCTGAAAGATAGCTTCATTATGATTCCTCCATTCTGTGTTCTTGATTTCTGCGAATGACACTTTATCATAAAGACGATAAAAGATGCCAAAGGTTTTCAAGTTAAAGCTATAAATTTGTGCAAAGATATGATATACTGACCTTATTTCATTAGGATGAATCTATGATTTATAGAAGAAAGAAGGGTATAAAAAGATGAATTTCATTAAGACCAATTACAAGGGATTGCTGTTGACGCTGGTGATCGCCGTGCCGGCATGGTTTTTGGGGAAGCAATTCCCTATTGTGGGAGGTGCTGTGATCGCGATTATCGCCGGAATGATCATCACGCTGTTTATCAAGGATAAGACGTCTTTTGAGAGCGGTATCAAATTTACATCCAAAAAAGTTCTACAATGGGCGGTGATCCTGCTGGGCTTCGGGATGAACCTGAATGTGGTTCTCGAGACGGGGATGCAGTCTCTGCCGATTATTCTGTGCACCATTGCGACTTCGCTTGTCATCGCTTTTGCGCTGCACAAGCTGATGCATATTCCCTCCAAAATCTCCACATTAGTGGGTGTGGGTTCCTCCATATGTGGGGGCTCCGCCATCGCCGCGACTGCGCCGGTAATCGATGCGGACGATGAGGAGGTGGCGCAGGCGATTTCTGTGATCTTCTTTTTTAATGTGCTGGCGGCGCTTGTTTTCCCGTATTTTGGACAGCTGGTGGGCTTTGATACCATGTCCGGAGAGGCGTTTGGCATCTTTGCGGGGACGGCGGTGAACGACACCTCCTCCGTGACAGCAGCGGCTTCCACTTGGGACAATATGTGGGGACTTGGCTCCCAGACCTTGGATAAGGCTGTCACCGTAAAGCTGACGAGGACTTTGGCAATCATCCCGATCACGCTGGTGCTGGCATTTATGCGTACCAGAAAGGGAAGCGGGGAGGGCGGGAAAGTGAGCTTTAAGAAAATCTTCCCCTTTTTTATCCTGTATTTTATCGGCGCCTCCGTCATTACGACGGTGGCCGTAAGCTTTGGGGTGGATGACTCCTTGTTTCACCCGGTCAAGGAGCTCAGCAAGTTCTTTATCGTGCTGGCGATGGCGGCGATTGGTTTGAACACAGATGTTGTCAAGCTGATCAAGACAGGCGGCAAGCCGATCATCATGGGCGCCTGCTGCTGGGTGGGGATCACGGGGGTGAGCCTGCTGATGCAGCATATTATGGGGATTTGGTAAATTTGAGGAGGTGTCTATATGAGTATTGAGCTTTTTCCGGCTTGGGATTGCAAGCAGGAGGTGCGTGAACTGTTTGCGGAGTACACGGCTATGCTGGCCGAGGGGGATGCCCAGTTTAAGGAATACCTTGCGATACAGCACTATGATGAGGAATTAGAGCATTTGGAGGCAAAATACGCTCCGCCCCATGGACGATTGTATCTCGTGCGCTGCGACGGGCAGGTGGCGGGCTGTATCGGTTTGCGGCGGATAGATGGACAAAACTGCGAGATGAAGCGGCTCTATGTCAGACCTTCCTTTCGGGGGAAACAGATTGGGGAGATGTTGATTCAACAGGTTATAGAGGACGCAAGGGCAATCGGGTACTTGCATATGCTGCTGGACACGCTCCCGTTCCTGCAGAGCGCTATCCATTTGTACCAGAAGTTTGGATTTTATGAGATTCCAAGCTACAATGACAGTCCCATGGAGACTTCCATTTATATGAAATTGGATTTATAGTAAATTTCCCCTTGTACTTCTGTCCGTCTTGTGTTACAATATCTTCCGTTGGCAAACAAGTGTCCGTTCTAGAAAAACAGAAAGGAATTCATATGGGAGAGACAGCCAAGTACTATGTGGTGCGCCAGAAGGCGATTCCCGAGGTGCTGTTAAAGGTGGTTGAGGCGAAAAGGCTTCTGGAGTCGGAGAAGGTGTTGACGGTTCAGGAGGCGGTTGACGCGGTGGGTATCAGCCGAAGTTCTTTTTATAAGTATAAGGATGATATCTTTCAATTTCATGATAATTCACAGGGGACAACCTTTACCTTGACTTTTCAGATGGATGATGAACCGGGGATTTTGTCGGATGTGCTGAAAATCATTGCGGAGTATCATGCGAATATCCTGACGATTCACCAGAGTATCCCTATCAACGGAATTGCCTCCTTGAGCCTGAGCGTCCAAGTGCTCAAGACCACGGGGGATATTTCCCAAATGATAGAGAGGATGGAGAGCCAGAAGGGAGTTCATCATGTCAAGATTTTGGCGAGGGAGTAGAAATAGATGATTGCAAAATGGAGAGTTTCGCAATCATCCATTAGATAAAAGCAGAAAAGGAGAATACAATGGTTCAGGTAGCAGTGTTGGGATACGGCACCGTGGGAAGCGGTGTGGTCGAGGTAATTGAGAAAAATAAAGATATGGTCAACAAGAAAGCCGGTCAGGAACTGAATGTCAAGTACATTCTGGATTTGAAGGACTTTCCGGGGGATCCCTATGAGAGCAAGGTGATTCACGATTTTGACCAGATTGTCAATGATGATGACGTGGCGATTGTCTGCGAGACGATGGGCGGCGTGGGTGTGGCTTACCAGTTCACCAAGGCTTTGTTGGAGAAGGGGAAGAGTGTCTGCACTTCCAACAAGGAGCTTGTGGCAAAGCATGGCCCCGAGCTTCTGCAGACCGCGAAGGCGCATCACTGCAATTATCTCTTTGAGGCCAGTGTGGGCGGCGGAATTCCTATTATCCGTCCTTTGAATTATTCCCTGACCGCGGAGCGCATTGAGGCGATTAATGGTATCTTAAACGGCACCACTAATTATATCCTGACGAAAATGGAGAAGGAGGGGGCGGACTTTGACTCCGTGTTAAAGGAGGCCCAGGAGAAGGGGTACGCGGAGCGCAATCCGGAGGCTGACGTGGAGGGCCATGACGCGTGTCGTAAAATCGCGATTTTGTCCTCGTTGATGACGGGAATGAATGTGGATTCCGAGAAAATATATACAGAAGGCATCACCAAGGTTACTGCGGCGGATTTTGTCTATGCCAAGGCGGCAGGGAAGTCCATCAAGCTCCTGGCCAGGAGCAAGGCGCTGGGCGAGGAGGAAGTACTTGCCATGGTGGCGCCGTTCATGTTGGATAAAGAACATCCCCTTGCCATGGTCAATGACGTGTTCAACGCAGTGTTCGTCACGGGGAATATGCTTGGCGATTCCATGTACTACGGCCGGGGGGCAGGCAAGCTTCCCACGGCCAGCGCGGTGGTATCTGACGTGGTGGACTGCGCAAGACATCTGGGCAAGGTGATCATGTGCTTTTGGGAAGAGAAGGATGCAAAACTTGCGGATTTAGATAACGTGGAAAGCCGTTATTTCCTCCGGGCGAAGGCTTCCGCGAGGGCGGCGGTGGAGGCTGCGTTTGACTGCGAGGAAGTGCTGACAGTGCCGGGGCGCACGGAAGATTTTGCAGTGTTTACAAAGCCTGTCAAGGAGCGTGACTTTGCGGCAAAATGCGAGGAACTGGGCAGCGCCGTGGAGAGCCGCATCCGTTTGTTTTAAATATATGACTGGAGAAAACATAACAAGAGGAGAGAGTTGGAATTATGTCTAAAGTAGTAAAGTTTGGCGGCAGTTCTTTGGCGAGCGCAGAACAGTTTAAGAAAGTGGGAGATATCATCCGCGCCGACAAGGAGAGGCGGTACGTGGTGCCTTCCGCACCGGGAAAGCGTTTTAAGGATGATGACAAGGTGACGGACATGCTCTATGCCTGTTATGCCTTGGCGGAGGAGAACAAAGACTTCGCAAAGGAATTGAAGGAGATTGAGAGCCGTTATGAGGAGATTATCAAGGGGTTAAAGTTGGATTTAAACCTGAATGACGAATTTGCGGCGATTGAGAAAAACTTTAAGGAGAAGGCAGGTTCCAACTATGCGGCGTCCCGTGGGGAATATCTCAACGGCATCGTGATGGCCAAATACTTAGGCTATGAGTTCATAGACGCCGCGACGGTTATTTTTTTCCATGAGAACGGTGATTTTGATGACGTGAAGACCAACGAGGTGCTCGCGGCGAGACTCGCAAAATGCAAGCGGGCGGTGGTGCCCGGATTTTATGGCGCGCTTCCCGACGGCACGGTGAAGACATTTTCCCGTGGCGGTTCGGATGTGACGGGCTCTATCGTGGCAAAGGCTGCAAAGGTGGATGTGTATGAGAACTGGACGGATGTGTCCGGGTTTATGGTGGCTGACCCCAGAATTATCGAGCATCCCAAGAGCATTGATGTCATCACCTACAGCGAGCTTCGGGAGCTTTCCTACATGGGGGCAAGCGTGCTGCACGAGGACGCGATTTTCCCCGTGCGCAGGGAGGGAATCCCTATCAATATCCGCAATACCAACGATCCGGAGGCAAAGGGGACGTGGATTGTGGGCAGCACCTGCCAGAAATCCAAGTATGTCATCACCGGCATTGCCGGCAAAAAGGGATTTTGCTCCATCAATATTGAGAAGGATATGATGAACGCCGAGATCGGCTTTGGCAGAAAAGTATTGCAGGCGTTTGAGGAGAACGGTATCTCCTTTGAACATGTGCCCTCCGGCATTGACACCATGACGGTGTTTGTCCATCAGGATGAATTTATGAACAAGGAACAGCAGGTGGTGGCAGGGATTCACCGGCTTGCCAATCCGGATATGATTGATATTGAGTCAGACATCGCGTTGATCGCGGTGGTAGGGCGGGGCATGAAATCCATGCGCGGTACAGCCGCCAGGATATTTGCCGCTCTGGCCCATCAGCACATTAATGTCAAGATGATCGACCAGGGTTCCTCCGAGCAAAATATTATTATTGGTGTCTCGGATGAGGATTTTGAGACCGCGATCAAGGCGATTTATGATATTTTTGTAGTGACAAAGTTATAGATCAATGTTCAAAACTGACATAGGGAGAAGCCTTCTCAATGATGGTGGCGTTAATGTCTTTCACCGTCTGGGAAGGCTCGTAATTTTCCTGCCCATACAGGAATTGGTGCAGCCGGATCACGTTGCTCTCCAGATCGATGGGCACCACGCAGCTCCCGGATTTGCCCAAAGTGGCGATTTTTACCATATCATCAGCGGGGAACCCCGTCTCACCCGCAATGCTGTAATTGTCGATATTGGTGACAAGTTCTGCCAGGGTGTTCACATCCAAATTGGTATGTATTTTGGCGAAAACCTTGGTGAACAGGGCGGCCAAGGTGGCGGCGTCCGTCTGTTTCGCCTTCTCCTCAATAGCTTTGAGTACCTTGCGCTGGTGAGCGGCGCGGTCGAGATCGCCCCGGGGGAAATCATGGCGAAGCCGGCAATATGCCGTGGCCTGCAGACCATTTAACGTCTGGGAACCGGACTCTGTCACGGGGGTGTAGCCAGGCAGTCCGAGATCCGTCACAATCGTATTCTGATAGCCGTTGATTTCTTTCAGTGCGGCTTCTTCCACGTCAATAGTAATACCTCCCAACCCGTCAATCAAATCCATCAGGCTGTGGTAACTGACAGCAATATATTTGTCAATATTCAGATCCAGATTGGTGTTGAGCATCTCCACGGCCTGTGTGGCGCCGCCTCTGGCATACGCCGCGTTACATTTCTGGTATTTGTCATCCCCGGTGTTCAGGAAGGTGTCGCGATACACACTGACCAGCTTGACCTCGCCGGTGTCCATGTTAATGTTGGCGATCATGGTGCAGTCACTGCGGAACTGGCGCATCAGTTTCGCCCAGCTCTCCGGATCGTCTCCGGAGGGATTTTTATTCGCATCCAGACCGAAGAGCGCGATGGTAAGCTGGTTTTCGGTAGAAGCTGCCAATGTGCTTGACCCGGGAACATTGCCTGCGGCTACATTGGCTGCGCTGGCGGAGGCGGCTGTGGATTCTTCGGCGAGTGTCGGGGTGGTCTCCTGAGTTGATTCCGGATTGGCCCCACCCTCTGTGGCAGAGAGGCCTGGCTGGGCTTCTTGGGATGTTGTTGAGGTCATGTCGGAAGATTCTCCATTAGACGCTTCCATGGAGGACGCGTTTGTGGATTTCTGGGCCCCGCTGCCGGATTCCGTTATCACGGTGGAATCTTTGCAGGCTGTCAGGCTGAAAATGAGAATCAGTGACAATGCAAGTGATAAAAGCCTCTTTTTCATGATAAAAGCTCCTTTATATTAAAATTGTTGTAAAAAAGCGGGTGAGCCCGCTTGCGGAATTATAGCATATGGGAGAGGGTTTTGCAATAAGCGATTATCAGCCTGAAGCTGTTCCATGGCTGGGATGTAAAAAGTAATAGTAGAATGGTTGTGGCAGTAATATTCCCCTGACAAAAAATAGAAAACATGTAGAAAAATGGAGAATTTTCAGAATAAATCGCTCATAAGAAAATAAAAAGAAAAAATTTTAAAAATTTTGAAATTGAGTATTTATAAAAAAAATTGAGTTAAAATG
>CAMWLG010000008.1 GCA_947175035.1 uncultured Lachnospiraceae bacterium
GTGTTATGAACAAGCAAATAGTCATATCCGCAAAGCATTTGAAAAAGGCTTTTGGAAAGGACGAAAATATCCAGGTGATTTATTCAGACCTGAATATTGATATTTACAAGGGAGATTTTACTATTATCATGGGTTCATCGGGGGCAGGTAAATCTACCTTAATGTATTCCCTCTCAGGGATGGATAAGCCGGATGGTGGGGAGATCGACTTTGACGGAACAGACATCACAAAGTTAAACAATGACAAGCTGGCTGTGTTTCGGCGGAAAGAGTGCGGTTTCGTGTTTCAACAGATTTATTTGATTGATAAGATGAACCTTATGGATAATGTCATTACGGCAGGAGTGCTGACAAGTAATGATAGGGAAGACATCAGAAATCGTGCACAGGAGCTGTTTTCTTTGGTAAATATTCCTGAAAAAACATGGAGAAAAACATCTGCCCAGATTTCAGGAGGCGAAGCGCAAAGAGCGGGGATTGTCAGGGCGGTGATCAACAATCCCAATGTACTTTTTGCAGACGAGCCCACAGGTGCATTAAATTCCGCAAATTCGGCGGCAGTCCTTGATGTGTTTACTTCGCTTCATGAGAAAGGTCAGAGTATCGTCATGGTTACCCACGACAAAAAATCAGCCCTGAGGGGAAACCGTGTGGTCTATATTAAAGACGGAAAGATTTTTGGTGAGTGTGATTTAGGAAAATTCGAGCCAGACAATATGGAAAGAACAGAAAAACTTGATCAATTCATTAAAGAAATGGGGTGGTAACAAATGAAGCTGCGCATCATGAAGAAAATATCCACGCTTACTCTGCACAATTTGAACAAAGCAAAGGGACAGTACATATCTTATGGGGTGTTTATCTGCCTGAGTGCATTTATTATAAATATTGCCCTTGTGCTTGCCTTTCAAACCTTTGATGCCTATGACAGCCTTTTTGATGAGCTTGACACAGCGGACATCAATTTAATCATTCCGCAGATTCAGGATCATGATGATTTGCACGCAGAGGTGGAGGAGATTGACGGGGTATCATTTGTTGAAAAGCATGAAGGAGTATTTACTTCAGTGACAGTCCGTGAATTTGCAGGGTCTGATTTTGACATGAATACGGTTTTTTACAATATTGATGAGGAAAGGAAGCTGAATCTGCTTGATGTTACGACAAAGGCGGGAAAGAACAGCGATTCTGTCTACATTCCCATGTATATGAAAGAATTAGGCGGTTTTATGGAGGGTGGCAGTATCACTTATTCCATAGACGGCAAGGAACATACCTATGATGTTGGCGGAATTATATTGGAAATGCAGTATGGAAATTATGGTACCGGAATGATTGGCGGATATTTTCCAAAAGAAGTTTATGAGGACTTTGCGGCTGAATACAGTGATCATATCATTACGGAATATTCCATAAAAACAACCCAAAACGCCGATTTAAGCAAAATCAAAAATACATTATCTAAAATGATAAAAGAGAAAGAAATTGCATTATTAAGCATCAGTGACAGATCCACTGCAAAACAAACCCGAACAATGGTCTGTACGCTGCTTGTCGTTATCTTTTTGGCGCTTGCCGCAATGATACTGGTAGTGAGTATTTTCCTCAGTAATTTTCGGATACGAAGTGCAATCGAGGATGAGCTGGCACAGATGGGAGTATTAAAAGCGATTGGTTATACAAGTAGTTTGATCATTGCTTCAACGGTGACGCCTTATGTGCTTGTAGGCATTTTTGCCACAGTAATTGGAATTATTGTGTCCTATGCCGTTTTGCCTTTTGTAGCGGGTGTCTTAGCAATCCAATCAGGATTTTCCTATACTCCTGCTTTTGATATCGCGGCTATGCTGATTGTAGTACTGATACTGACATTGGCGATATTACTTTTTTCCTATATTTCAGCAATGAAAATACATGGATTAGAGCCTATCAATGCCATAAGAGGCATTGTCGGAGCAGAATCAGCGGGACAAAGTATATTACTGTTTGCAGTCGCATTTGGTATCATGGTACTTCTGTCTTTCGCAGGAACACTGCTATACAATGTAAGTGTTAAGCCGGAAAATTTTATGAATACGATTTCAGAGGAGTTACCGTCTGTTATTTTTACGGCGGGGGATGAAAAAATGGCGGAACTCAAAGAAATTCTCCAAGAGGACAGTCGTGTGGAGCTTTTTATGGAATATATTTGCGTACCTGTAAGTTATACTGATGGAAGCCTTACCGCTTTTGTGTGTGAAGATTTTTCAAAAGTAACAAACGATATATGTTATCAGGGAAACAGTCCTGTGAAAGATAATGAAATTGCAGTAGGAAATGCACTTGCGGACGATTACCCTATCGGTAATGAAATAGAGATCACTGTCGGCTCTAAATCGGGGAATTACATTGTAACAGGCTATATTCAAAGCGTCAACAATGCCGGGGCGGTATGTCAGCTGACGAGTAAGGGATATGAAAACCTTGGCGAAAAAACTAATTCCGTCAATGTTTATCTGCAGAATACAAATGCCGATGAGTTTATAAAGGAGTATGAAGAAACCTACAATACAGTAGTGAAATCATCAGTCAATTTTGAACAGTTGAGTACGAACAGTCAAATGATGTATACAGGTATTGTTTCAGTCATTATGATAATCCTGTTTGTGATTTCCGTCCTGATGGTGCTGCTTGTGATGTATGTAATTATAAACTCCATGATAAGCAGGCGCAGACAGGAATTTGGAATCTATAAAGCAATCGGATATACAAACAGACAGCTTACCGTTAAGACGGCACTTGAGTTGATACCTATTGTGGCTGTGGCGTCAATCATTTCGGCAATCGCTGGATTGTGGTATCTTCCCGCAATCGACAATGTTATTTTTTCCCTGATTGGGGCTGTAAAAAATCAGTTTGAAGTATCAGTTTGGATATTGATGGTATTTGCGCTTGTGTTTACTTTTGTGACATTTTTAATCAGTGTACTTCTTTCTGCACCGATTAAAAAAATTACGGCATATTCACTCTTAAAAGATTAAAGGAGGTTTCATATGAATTTTTCTGAAAAATTAAAGGAAATACGCAAAAAAGAAGGTATCTCACAGGAACAGCTTGCCGAAAGAATCGGTGTTTCAAGGCAGGCGATCACCAAGTGGGAAACCGGAAAAGGGCTGCCTGATGTGGAAAATATGGTAATCATAGCAGAGATTTTTAAAACTACCTTAGATGAACTGCTTATGGATTCCATTACACAAGCCGCTCCGGAAACATCCGTATATACCAGTGAAACAATCTATGACATTGACCGTGAAAAACACTTTGATGTCAATATTGGCAGTGCGGCTACAATCCTGCTGTCATCAGGCAATGACGAGAAACTGCATATTAAGCTGTCCTCAGAAACCCTTGAAAAAATAGACTCCATATTTAAGATAAAACTGGATGAAAAGAAAAATAAGCTGGATGTGATCTGCCTGAACCAAAATAAGTTAAGCCGCTATGAAGCGGAGGAGTCACTGACAGTTGAGATTATCCTTCCAAATAAATATTCTGAAAGCTGTGAGATCACAGCCAGCGTGAAACTGCTTGCAATAAAGAATCTTCATCTGAACCGTTTAGAATATGATGGCGATGCAGAGCATGTCTTGATTTCAGACAGCAGTGGAAGTCTGGAATTCACAGCAAAAACAGATTATGAAATCACGGTGGATAAAATTACAGGAAGGCTGGATATTAACCAATGGAAGGCAAAAGCAATTGTGCATATTCCAGAAAAAAATATAGTAAATGTCCTCAATAAAGGCAGAAAATGTAATGTATATTATACAAAAGAAGGAAAAGTGATAGAATGTGAAAATACCGTTGACAGTGAAAATGAAATCAGTGTTTCGGGAATATTTTCAGAACTGGTTGTGGATTTGACAATATAGGATAATCCTTCATTGCTCATTATACATTACGCACTCCTGCGCATAAAAAATCGCACAGAACAATCTGTGCGATTTTGCGCGGAGAAAGAGGGATTTGAACCCTCGCGCCGGTTGCCCGACCTACACCCTTAGCAGGGGCGCCTCTTCGGCCTCTTGAGTATTTCTCCTCAATCCGAACTGCATCTCTGCCAATATTCAGCTGTCGTCACTTATATGACGCACATGTTATTATACCTAAGACTGCCCTGTTTGTCAATCAGTTTTTATAAAAATCACCTAAAATTGCTTTTCGATTCATTTCATCAGGCTTCTGTCCTATATTCTTGAATTGCCGTCTCGTACAAATTGTTGCCTTGGGAATCAATCACCACAATCACGGGGAACTTTTCAACCTTTAACCTGCGAATCGCCTCCGTGCCCAAATCATCATAAGCAATCACTTCCGATTCTATGATAGAACGGGAAAGCAGCGCCCCTGCGCCCCCCACCGCGGCAAAATACACCGCACCATTGCGCACAATGGCAGCTTTCACTTCCTCGGAACGCTTTCCCTTGCCAATCATTCCAATCAGTCCCAAATCCAACAATGCCGGCGTGTATTTATCCATCCTGCTCGCCGTGGTGGGACCCGCGGAACCGATAGGCCGCCCTTCTCTTGCCGGGGAGGGACCCATATAATAGATTACATTGTTTTTTATTTCCAAGGGTAAGCTTTCCCCTTTTTGCAGCGCCTCATACATCCTTTTGTGTGCTGCATCCCTCGCCGTGTAAATCGTCCCTGTCAAATAAACATAGTCTCCGGCGTGAAGGTTCGCCACATCCTCCGCTCCAAAGGGTACATTTATATATTTATCCATATCATCCGCCCGACCTTTCTGTATCCTGCGAATTCTCGACAACGAAAAGCGCAAGCTTTTTGTTGTATGCTGACGCAGGCACAAATTTGCGATTGAAAAATCAAAGATTTTTCAATCTAGTACCCTCACCACATGGCGATTCACATGACAGCAAATATTGACTGCCACCGGCAGCCCTGCTATATGAGTCGGATATGTGTTTATGTTCACCGCCAAAGCCGTCGTGCTCCCGCCTAACCCCCCTGGACCAATACCGGAGGCATTAATTTTACTTAACAGCTCCTCCTCCAACTCCCTCACATAAGGAATCTCCGAATGTTCATTCACAGGTCTTGTAAGCGCCTGCTTTGCCATCAGCGCACATTTCTCAAACGTGCCGCCGATACCCACACCGACCACCATGGGGGGACAGGCATTGGGACCGGCATCCCTCACTGCGGTAAGAACCGCATTTTTCACACCTTCTATGCCATCAGCAGGTTTTAACATAAAGACGCGACTCATATTCTCGCTTCCAAAGCCCTTGGGCGCGATAGTAATTTTCACTTGATCTCCCGCCACGATACTATAGTGAATAATTGCAGGGGTATTGTCCTTTGTGTTGTCTCTGTATATGGGGTCTTTCACTACTGATTTGCGCAGATACCCGTCCACATAGCCACGGCGCACACCTTCATTGATGGCATCCTCCAACACGCCTCCCTCAAAATGAACATCCTGGCCGATCTCCATAAACACAACTGCCATACCGGTATCCTGACAAATGGGAATCATATCCTCTCCCGCTATCTGCAAATTTTCCTGCAATTGTTCCAGAATCTGTTTCCCAAGTGGCGCCTTCTCCTGGATGGCGGCATTCTCCAAAGCACATTTCATGTCCTGTGAGAGAAAGTGATTCGCCTCAATGCACATCTCGCTGATATTATCCACAATAAGCTTTACATCAATTGTTCTCATATGTACCCCTGAATTAATCCGTAATCTGTTCTTTTATCGCTTCCAATTCTTCCTGTGAAGGCTTGCCGGCAATCCAACCAATCTCTTGTCCGTCACTCTCATAACGGGGAATCATATGCATATGAAAATGCATCACTGTCTGTCCAGCAATTTCCCCATTATTTTGCACCAGATTCAAACCATCACAATGCAGTTTATCCTTCATCATAACCGCCACTTTTTGTGCCGTGGGAAGTACCTTCGCGGCAATCTCCGTCGGCAGCTCAAAAAGATTGTCCGCATGTTCCTTGGGAATAATCAAGGCATGCCCTTTTGTAGCCGGTCCCAAATCCAAGATCACACGAAAGAGCTCATCCTCGTAAATCGTCTTGGAAGGAATCTCTCCGCCCGCAATCTTACAAAAGATACAATCATCCTTTTTCATCATTCACTCCTACCTTTCTTCAAATGAAAATACCTGATCCAGCATTTTCAAAATCTTCAAATCGCCCTTCATGGTCATTGCCCCGGACATAAATGCCCGCAAGAATGTCATTCTTCCGTTTACGATTTCCTCCATTGTGGCCCGGTCTGTATTCATCACGATATCCGGCAAATCGCAGACCCCGTAACTGCACTCCACAGCAGAATTGTTGATATTCATTACCAGTGCTTTACTTTTCTCCCCGATATTGATACTGCAGACTGCGTGAAAACCAGCCTGGGGTTTGAACGCTCCTCGCAGCTCTGTGATATATTCCTCTTCGTTCTCCCCGCCCTGCTGACTCAGCTTATCTTTGAAGAGGCTGGTCAACTCCTGAATATCCTCTTTCTGGCGCTGTACATAGCTGTCATCGGACACATATTTTGACAGCTGCTCCGTCTCCTGAGGCGATAAATTAATCGCTGGAGCCACGGCAATCTTCTGGCGCACCGCCTGATTGCTGGCAGGAAAGCTTGTCGCACGCTGATTGATCGTGCGATACAGATTCTCTGTTCGCTTCTCAATGATATTGGCATAACCTTCATTCATTTCCAACGCCACGGTATTCTCAATATAACCGCACAGACCGCTGCAGGGCAATCCTCCCAGAATCTCCCATGCATTGGATAAATCCAACTTTGCCTCGCGCTCACCATAGGTTGTGGACATAACAACCGGACACATATAAATCTTTGCAATGCGTTCTTTATCTCCATAGAGCCAACAAGCATCCAAAAATTGCTGCATATACCCGCCGATTCCAAACCACTCCACTGTGGTAGCCAGAACGATACCATCCGCATCCTTCAAAGTCTGCGGTAATGTGGGAATCGAATTCTTGATCTCATACAGATTATAACGTGTCACATTGACACGCAATTCCTCCAATACTTCCTGCATCTTATTAATCACATAGTTCGTGGGATCATCAATGAGTCCCCTTCCGCCGTAGTAAATATGAATATTCAAATTTGCACCTCTCGTTTGTATTTTCTCTGACACAAATTGCGCGCCAGAATATATATTGAACCAGTCACAAAACCTACCGCCAATCCTCCTACATGAGCTGCATTATCAATATTTTCTATCACATATCCATCATATATTGACAATGCGACCATAATCATGAACCTGACAGGGGGCACGGTATTTCTATACTCCCGCGAAAACAACACCATCGCAAGCAACAAGCCGTCCAGACCAAATATGGCTCCGCTGGCACCTACGGACATCGAAGAGTTCAATGTAATCACCTTGTTGACAAGAGAGAGCACATTGCCTCCCAGTCCTGACAAAAAGTAGACGAGCGTAAAACAAAGATGCCCTGTCTCCTTTTCCAGCATCGCTCCCATGAACAGCAGAAAAATCATATTGCTAAACAAATGCTCCGTGTCAACATGCAAAAACATAGACCACAATAGCCGCCCGTACTCCTGTTGCCCCAGAACACCCTGCACGGATAATCCACCCATATCATATAACAGATCTCTGGTAAAAATACAGACAATAAATACTATCGTGTTGATAATCGCCAGCGAAACGCTGACAATGGGCATGTCTTTATATCTTGCAGGCAATCCTCCCACCTTCTTCGTAAAAATCAAAAAATTCAAATCAATAAAACTCTTATTAAATGTACCACTCTTTACCCCAATACGTCAACAAGCAACAATTACCGATATACAAATAATAATTTTCCAATTCGGATTTCATCGCCCTCCTCAAGTCTTCGCTTTTCGTATGGCTGTAAGCGCAGACCATTCTTAAAGGTTCCATTGGTTGAATTCAAATCCTCCAAATAAACAATATTTTCCTCCTTATAGATCCGGGCATGAAGCCTGCTGACAGAAATATCCTCCAAGACCAAATTCACCTCACCTTTTTGTTTCCCTATGGTAAATACTTCCTCTGTAAGCTGTGCGGCCACCCTGCCATCCGGTGTGTACAATTTATGTATGTGAGACTCCTCTGAAGGCTGTTCCA
Organism: uncultured Lachnospiraceae bacterium; assembly: GCA_947175035.1. Lineage (GTDB taxonomy): Bacteria > Bacillota > Clostridia > Lachnospirales > Lachnospiraceae > Acetatifactor. The sequence continues at coordinate 8,172 of CAMWLG010000008.1, forward strand.
TATAGATTGTTCTGCCATAATCCTCATCTTCATACAAAGTCTCCTCCGCCACAGCCTTTCCCTCCATCACATCCAATATATCTTTCCTATACTCCTCCTTCTGTTCCACAAGCTTTTTCTTTTTTGTGCCCAGATACTTAAAAATTCCCTTTTTCTCCTGTCTGCCGGAATCCTCCTGTACCGTCTGCAAAACAGACTTTTCCTGCCATGTAATATTTTCTTCCTCTGTATGAAGTGCCTCCGCAGGTAACTCCTCTCCCTTTACCTCTGCTTTCTGCTCAAGACATCTTGCATCCTCAAATATTTTCTCCTGTATGTACACCTCGCCTGCTCTCTCAAACTGCTCATACATAGAGTAAATGCATTTTACAAGTTCCTCGTCCTCATAATCCATGTGCCCCAGCAAAAATTCCAACAGCTGCATGATACCGTTCTCGTCTTCGCAATAGGGAAGATATAGGAAGAAAAAGTTATGGTTACTGATATCTTGAAAAATCTGTTCCGGATATACCAAAATATTTTTCTCATCCAATAGAAATCTCCCCAATTCCTGCCTTGCCTGCTCATAGCTCCAAAAAAAGTCCCTCACCCATTCCCTGCCAATCACCTGCTTTCCATACAATTGCGCCACATTTTGCTTGGATGTTATGTCATAATAAAGGTATGCCTGTCCGTTGATATAGCGCAGACTGCAGGGCAAAAGTCCCCTGATTCCCCCTCTGGTCAGGATGCAATATTGATACCTCTGCTCATCCGGTCTCTGTGGCAGATGTATCCTCTCATAATTACTCTGTAAGCTTCTGACAAATTCTGTTTCCAACATTTACTTTCCTCCCATTATTTTTCTGCAATTTCTGATAAAATCCACTGGTTTGATTCTATGGCTCTCGTACACGACACTGCTCTCCCAGATATTGTCCCCACTCCAAAGGGCAAATCCTTGAAACGGAAATTTTAACCCCCCGGAACATTCCACTTTCACTTGATTCTTCTGCAGACGGATTCTGGCATCTTTCTTATCCCATGCCAAATATGCTTTATCACTCTTCGAGAATTGGAACGACAATTGTCTCACCAATTCCTCCCCATCCTCAATCTGTAAGGCGCATCCTCTCACAGACAAGGTGCCCGCCTCCTGCTCCATAAGGCATCTGTCATACTGAAAAAATAACAGATAGATCACCAGCAGAATAACACCCATGACCACTGGCAGAACCAGCGCCGCTTCCACAGTTAAATATGCCTCCACCTTTCTCATTTTGTCCCCCATTTTCCTAAACCAACATCCCCACTGCGTACACCGCCGCCAAAAAGGGGATATAGGGTAGCTTTGTCGATTTGCCAGCTCTCTTTGTCAACAACATTCCAATAGAAAAGCATGACATGAACAACATACTGAAACACAATACCAAAACGCAAGTCTTATAATCCGTCCATAACCCCACATTTAACAGAACAAAACCGTCCCCATAGCCTGCTTTCCCTGTAAGCCGCGCCACGATAAGCATGGCCAATCCCGGAAGCATACCAAGCAGTGCAGATATCAACAGCCACCTCCAATCCGTCACATTTTGCAGCAATGTGAAAATGTGAAATCCCAGTGCCATTCCGCAGCCTCCCCATAGTAACATCAGGGGAACCTTTTGCTCCCGCCAGTCTAACACCGCCAACAATATCAAATACAATAACAAAGTAATCCTTTTCATCTCTGCATTCCCATCCTCCTTCCTATCATTGCTTTACTTGGCAAAGCCGCAGCGCGAGCAGGGTCTATACTTTGAGGTCTGCTGCCGTGGTATCGTATAGACTGTGCGCTTTAGACCCGAACAAGCCCTGTCATAGTGATAACAATCTCCCTCACGGCCTATGAAAACCGTCCCTTGAAACGGTTTCTTTTTACACTTTGCACATTCTGTATAGCGCCCTCCGTTTTCATTTCTTGCTGCCAATGCCTCCTCAAGAGACACTTCCCGAATGCTTAACTTCAGATGTGTACAATTGATATTCTCATGATATACACTGGCATTTTCAGTGATATACACCACGTCCTGCACGTTGTTCCCATCCGGCGCTCCCCCGTTTAGATCATATCCCGTCCACATACGCCCATAATAGCGATTGACCATCCGAAAGGGTCGCACGAAAGGTATCTCTATCCATGGCGCTACCTGATAAGTCATCACAATGTCCAACACATCTTTCGAAGTGCTCACATCCTTGCTTTGAAGCACATCACTCTCCCAAAATTGCAGACCGCTCACACCATGGCTTAGTGGAGATTCCTCCAAATATTGTTCTCCCGCATAGTTCACAACCTGACTTTTGATGTAAGTGTATGACAATGCAATATCGCCCCATTCTTGCCACCACTCCCTGTCTTTTTTGTCCAATTTCTTTGAATCCATATCAGACACCGTGTTCCCTGTCCTGGCGGCATACCCATAAACGCACATTCGATTGCCCACATCCCACAACCCAAGCTGCAAATTGCCATGAAGACGTATCATTTCCATGGCGCTCCCCAGATTAATGAAGAAGAACAGAAAGAGGGGCAGTACAATGGATGCTTCCACAGTCATTCCCGCGGAAACTTTTCTGTTTAGAGAGACAGGCAGTAATGTCTTCTCTATGAAATAACTGTTTTGGAAATGTTTCCTGTACTTTGGAGAAGGACTTGTTGAAATTGTTAATAGTTTCATAATCAAATTTTTTACTGTATTCCATAGAAAAGACATCACTGCCCGCCTCCCTTACTTGTCAATCATCTCCTTATGGGGATCATTGTGTGCTGTAACCTTTCCGCCTTGTGATTTGACAGGTATGACCGTACACGCTCTTTATCTCCACACAGGCTTCCACCGTATCCAGACAACCATCCAATCGAAACTGTTCGTTTCCCGAGGTCTGCCTGATATCAGCCTCCACCATATTCATGGCGCGGGCCGTAATAGTATCCTTGTTCTGCAACATCATTAAAATCCTGAGATAATCCTCATAGGATAAGCCCAAGAAGTCACCAGAAGAAGACAAATGTCCGCCTGGATTTCCAAGCTTCAGCGCCTTGTCCAAATCATAAAACCAAGTCTTTGAGGTCTTAATCAAAGGCACCCTCTCCCCCGCCAACAGACACTCCACATCATGAATACTCTCCGCAAATGCCCACCCGAACAGCAAGATCATCTTGATCAGCTCAGAAGCCTCCGGAACCGTCATGGCTATGGCAAGCAAACTTCCCAAAGTCTCCGCAGCCAAGCATTTCTCCTGATCTCCCATAATGTAAGAGGTGTTAGCCACCTCTCGCATGGCAAATATGGTATTCACCACACTCTTAAGATTTACCAAGTCATTTTCTCCACCTGCCAACAAATATTCAATCTGATAGCATAACGTGGCTTTCTCTGATTCTGCTCCATAATGCCCCATATAGCGCAGGAGATATTCCTGAAAAAAGAACCTTTCCAAAGCCTCCTCCGTCTCAGACAATTCCTCCATCTTTATATTCCCCTGGTTAATTTTTCTTGCTGACATGCGCATCATAATTAGATTGTTCATTGGCAAGGTCTTGTTTGAGAGTGTGCTAGTGTCCTTAATCACCCATTTCAAAATGCCCTCCTTGCGCTTTTTCTCCAAGGCTGCCGTGGGATTCACTATCTCTACTGTAATCCACTCCGTCTCGGAGATTTGAACCTCGTCCCCATCATAGGCATCCAGCTGTTTGTCCAGCTTGCGTTTTTCCTCCGCAATGTCCCGCTCTGTCAACTGCTCCGAGTCCACAACCTGCATCCAATTCTGCAGCTGCCGATACAAATCCAGATTTAGATCATCCCAGACTGCCTCCGCAGCCCGTCTGCGAAATACACTGCCTGCATCATCTGTCAAAAATAAAACCTTGCCAATCTGAACCTCATCCACCTTGATTCCCAGAAAATCTCTATAGAAAAGCCAATCCAAAAAGACGTCCTCCGTGGATAGATTGTGCTCAATATATTCCTGCAAATGTTGTCTGGTAGCATCCACCCGAGGCAAAGCACTCCCATAGGAAGAATCAATAGCAAATAAATTGTACTGAGCCAGCAACTCCCTGTGGTATTCCCCCAAGATACTGTTGAGTCCGATATCTGTCACACATTCGGATTCCATGAAAACAGCGTTTTTACGCACCCCCTCAATCAATACAAGAAAAAGGGACAAAATGACCGTCATAGAAAGTGTCAAATAAATTGTCAAGTACGCATCCGCTTTATATTGCATTGATTGTCGATTACTTTCATTCATCCTGCTCATCCCGCTCATTTCATCCCTCCTTGATCTCTTGTATCTTGATTCTTCGAGCCGAAACCCTCTCGAACTAAAATTTGTTAGTCTGCTTGGTAATCTTAGAGAAAATGGATTCCACAATCTTGGTGATCTGCTCCTTAAAAATCAGCACAAGACCTACCAACACCACGATAATCAGGATAATCTCAACAGTGCCCATTCCATTCTCCTCCGTAATCAATTGCTTCCAATTTTTCAGTTCCGCATTACCCATAGTAAACTCCTCCTTTCGACTTTTTTATGAGAACACTTACAAAAGTGCATTCTCCTTTACAAGAACTACAACCCCATGGAACCAAAGGCAGGCAGCATCACCATAACCATAACCACCAAGAGCATCAATACCATGGGCAGCAGAAGTTTTGTAGACGCCTCCTCCCCAAGCTTTCTACCCATTTGAATCCGTTCTGCTAAAGCCCTGTCCGCCTCCTCTTGAAGACGGGACAGCAGGGAGTTACTGCCTTTTTTTAAATTCTGTGTCAACAATGTGCTAAATCGGATATATTCCTGTAGTCCGGTTCTCTTCCCAAAACGGATATAAGCGTCGTTCTCCGAGACACCCGCCCTCAACTCGCGGCATGTATATAACATTTCTTCATAGGCGGGGCTTCTGATTTTTCCCACGGTCTTCTGTTGTTCATATTCTGCTGCAACTTTCTGAAAGGCTCCCTGTAAAGTCATACCCGCCCCGATATACAATGCCATTTTATGTACAATATCCGGATACTCCCGCTTCATATATTCTCTTTGCTTTTCCAATTCCCCATGCAAGTCCTTATCCCCCAGCACGTAAACCACAATACTGACCACAAAAGCTCCCGCCCAAAGAACCAGACTATTGTCCTCCACCACCCTGCTCCATTGAACGGGCTCCCCCTCCAAGCTCTCCGGCAATGCCCAAACTTGTTCCTCTCGCGAGCTTTCCTCTGCATCAATCAGCAATCTCTCCAAATCCCTATGCCGTCTTTCCGTCTCCGATAATTCCTCCGGAAGCACTTTGACAATCATCTTGTGTTCCCATTCCATTTCTCCATAGCTGATATTGGCTGTCAACAAAACCTCTGCCTCTTGTTCGCTCCGCTTCACCGCTCCGGCGGAAGAAACCGCCTCCGCAAAATCACTTTTCCAATCCACCGTGAACGGATAACCCTCGTAATTCTCTGACAGCTCCAAATCCTTCCTGACTTCCTGCAAAGATGTGTTTTCTCCCATAATCAAACCTGGCAGACAGCTACAGAAATCCTGATAATACCTTTCAGCTTCCTGAGAATCCAACCGCAGCGGTTCCATTTGGATTCGAAACTGCTCCCTCTCATCTCCGAGAGCCGCCTCCACCACGATTTCTTCTGTCTCCTCCAATACCGTTCCTCGATGCAACAGATACCCCTGCTCCAAGCGACTTTCGCCTGCTGCCTTCAAAGCCAGCATTCCTGCCAAAAGCGAACCGCCCAGAAAGATCACCAGAGATTTTTTTAATTTTCCCACATAATAATTTTGGTGCAGCTCTTCCTGATTCGCTCCCGGATGCAGCCGTTCCAAATCGATCTTTACTCCTGGATGAATCAGCCAGTTGTACCTGCACATTAACTTATATAAACGCTTTAATGCCTTATCCAATGGCATCCTCACCTCCTACCCCATTTCCCGTGCTATTCTTTGCAGGATTTTATCCCCCATCACATATGCAGTCAGATAAATGACAAGACACCCTGTCATAATGGCACATCCCTGTAAATTGTGATACAGTGTGTTAAAATATCCCGGATAACTGTTGCCGATATAGAGCAGAATGCCAAAGGGCATCAGCTTCATAATCGTCTGTTCCATCTGCCTCCCGCTGAGCAGTGTTCGCACCTCCTGCTTGGCATCCATCCGCCGTCCAATTAAGATGGCAGTCGTCCGCATAATCTCCGGCAGATTGCCACCGCTCCTCTTGGCGATTGCAAACACCTGTGAGAACTGCATAATATCATCACTGGCACTGCGTTTTGCCAAGTCACACAGAAGCTCTTCCAATGTGATATTGATGACCAAACCCCTTCGGATTCCTTCTAACTCCGCATAAATCAACGAATCCTCCCCATAAAGCAATCTCATATCGCTACAGCTTTCCACAAAGGCATTTTCCACCGCATAACCCGCCTTTAAGGACGCCGCCACCGACAAGATACACTCCTTGAACTGACTGTTTAAATCCTCCTTACACCGCTCCAACATTCGACTGCTCTCCATGCGAAAAAAGAAAACTCCCACAACTGCCAAGGGCAAAATCGCCCACACACTCCGATAAAAAAAATATGCCAATAATATCACCACCGCAGCCGACTTACCGATTGCAAAGATCAGATCCCGCGTCGTCCATTGGTACTTGTGATAGTCCCGCCGCTTTAAGCTTTTGCTCACACATGAGCACCCCCTTTCTCTGTAGCCTGCCAAGCACATGACCTTGCCCGTCCTCGCCCTGCTCCTCAAAACAATACAATGGGTTGAGACCAATCCTCTCCCCTTGGTATCCTAAAACCTCAACAATCTCCAGCACCTTTCTGGATTTATCCCGAAGTCTGCCCAAATGGACGATCACATCCAGCCCGGAAGCAATCTGCTGTCTGATTGCCGCCAATGGCAGATCCATACCCATGAGTACCATATTTTCCAATCGGGAAAGCATATCTTGAGCGCTGTTTGCGTGACCTGTGGACATGCTTCCGTCATGCCCCGTGTTCAAACATTGCATCATATCAAAAGCCTCGCCTCCGCGCACCTCTCCCACAATGATCCTGTCCGGTCTCATACGCAGGGACGCCCGAATCAAATCCCGAATGGAAATCTCCCGACACCCTTCCGCATTGCCTCCCCTCGTCTCAAGCTGAACCAGATTGGGAATCCCTTGTAGCTGTAATTCCGCACTGTCCTCGATGGTTATCACCCTCTCCTCCCGAGGGATATAGCCTGACAAAGCATTTAGAAAAGTGGTCTTGCCGCTGCCGGTTCCACCGCTGATAAAGAGATTGTAGCCCGCCTGAACCAGCCTTTGCAGGAAATGTGCCGCCTCTTCGGATAAGGAGCCAATCTGTACCAGTCGATTCATTGTAATGGGCTGATCTGGAAACCTACGTATGGTGACAATCGGCCCGTTCAGGGCAATCGGCTTCATGACAATGTTAACGCGGGAGCCATTGGAAAGTCTTGCATCTGCTATGGGTGAGGCCTCGTTTACCACTCGGTTGCATCCCGCCACAATCTTCTGTATCATATCCTGCAGCTTCTCCACAGAGTCAAAACGCACGTCCAACTGTCTCAGACTTCCTCCCTGCTCCACAAAAATCGGATTTGTCCCATTGATCATGATCTCAGTGACAGAACTGTCATCTACAAAATTCTGCAAAATATCCAACCTCCGAAGCGTGTTGAACAGTTCCCTCTTCAGACGTTTCCGAGTGTCCACCGGATACAAACTCAACTCCTCCCATTCCAACATGATCTCATCAATGAGCTCGTCCACCTCCTCATCACTGTAATCCCTCACATAATCCATCCGTTCCTGCACACGGTTTTTGAGCTCCTGCCTTAGGCTTGCATACTCCATCATGTCATATCATCCTCCAGTTCCCTCAGGATTCCCCGCACAAAATTTGCCATTTCTCCCTTTGTGTACTGCTCCAACTCCTCGGGAATCCTCTTAATCAAAGGTGCCACACACTTACATGTCTTTTCCAACACATCTCCATAGTCATAGGCTGTCAGAATACGCTCGTATTCAGAAAGCTTCCCCTGAGCAATCCGATCCTCCCTTGTCAATGTGTAAACCTTGGTACAGAAACGCAGAATATCAAATAAACCCTGCATACTCTCACTCAAATCCATGATCACAAAATCATATTCATCCAGCTCCTCAATCTGCTGCAACAGACGCCCCCACTCCTTTGCCGATATGGAGAGAAGGTTCTGCCCCGATTTCATAGGCGGCACATAATCCAGGTTCCCCTTATGCTTTACAATGGTCTGCAGCCGCAGCTGAAACTTCTCCTTTTCCGCTGTCAGAAAATAAAGCAGATCCGCCATATCCCTTGCTCCCACCTCCGCCGCCAGCTCAGAGATTCCCACATAATGTTCAAAATTTAAATAAAGCGTTCGGTACTTTGCCGCCAGCAATTGACCAATTGTCAGTGCAAAGGTAGTCTGCATACAGCGTCGAACCGGAGAATAGATTCCGATAAAGCGTGTATTTCCAAGTCCTTGCATATGCGGAGCCACCATGTCTGAAATCTCAAGATATACCTCTAAGATCTTCTGCAACACATTTTGGGCCTGCTGATATTTGTCTACATTGACAAACTCATCCCATTTCATCAATCCGCTTTCATTTAAAATAATTGTTCTCACCGGCCGCAGGGTAGATAATTTATCCTGATATGTCCTCTCCGCCACCGCCATCACATCGATGGCACAATCCTTTTCCTGACGCAGAAGCTCTTCCACATCCGTATAGGTATGAAGACTCCATGGCAGCTCCCTATGTGTCCGAATATACTCTGTCATCAGCTGTGCGTACTCCTCCTCCTTGTCACAGAGTACCAACACAGATTCCTTTTTCTCAATCAATAAACTCCCCCCAATCCCAGTAACACACTACACAAAATAGGTCCTGACATACAGACACCGGATAATTTCTTTGCACCCTTTTCCGGCAGGTAAAGTCTCCATTTACCGCTCCGGGCCACTGCCCTGCAATACTCCACAAAATACTGCACTCTATCCCACGCATCCCGCTCCTTCAATAGCTTAACTATGGAAACCGCCGCCGAAATCAGCATAGAAAAGAATAGAAAAAATAAGATTTGGTCTGTAAGAAAATACCCTGAACATATTCCCAAAAGTTTCACATCCCCCGCTCCCAGACCTCCGATCCGAAAGAGGGGATACAGGAGAAAGAGAACAATTACCGACTTTAACACATATATTCCCGCTCCCCACAATCCTTCCTGATAGAAACCTCTCCCCGCTCCCGCCAGTAAAATCAATAGAATCAGCGGATTCGGAATTTTTTGTCTTGCATAATCAAAGACACAAACTACAATTAGAGACACAAATAGCATAGCCATCTCATCAACTCCTTTTCATGTTATTTGATTGCATTCTGTGAAATAGTGGACAGAGCCTGTCCAATTGGAAATTTTAGAAGTAACGCCATTATAACACATTTTCAATTCTTGACAAGTACTAAAATAAAAAAAGATCATTTTTGGTAATTTTCTATAATAATTTGTAAATCCCTAGACCATAAAGTGCCACAAGCCCAGGCAGACCAAGGATTCCAGATGTCAAAACCGTCACGGCATTAATCCCCACACCCAGAGAAATTCCCGCTGTCGCCAAGGCGGAATTGATAAAATACATCCCGACCGTGCCCAGGATACCCCGCATGAAAACATTCAACAGCCATTCCACCCTTTTGCGCATCACCCCGATCAACAACACCGTACCGCAAGCCACCGTAATCAACAATACTCCCGTCTCGTTTCCCATTTTCCCATTTTGTCTCTTTCCTATGATTAATAAAAGATATGTTCTTTTTGCACAAAAATTCCAGAATTGGAATATTTTACCAGTAGGAAGCCTATAATGATAAAAAGGAACCGTACCGCCCAGGCGGTAGAATGAGAGGGAATATGAAAATATTTTATAAGCAAAGCGTAAACACCATACTTCCCGTAGAAGAAGAGCTGACAACTCTCGATCTAAAAGACTCCATAGAAAAAACCCGACAGGCTTTGGAGATTGCCTACTCGGGTTTCAACAACGCGGTTGAAGTCGATTTAATCGACAGTTATATTTACGAAATCAATGCCCTACAGAAACGCTACCGCCATCTCACAGAACTTGCTGAGGAACATATGCAAACCACCGGAACTTTGCCCTTATACGCGCATTCCCCGATTCGCGCCCTGGTCAGCCAAGTTCTCGGTTAATTGGCCTCGTCCGTAAGTCAGCCCGGCATACACTGTCTGGGAATTGTCCATCACAGGCCCATTCGGATTCTGCTTCGCAACCTGCTCATAGGCATCATGAAGCGGTATCATAATCTTGCGAATCTCCTCCAATGCACCTTCCTTGCGGGCCTGTGCATGCACCAGCTTCTTTGCACAATAAAAGTAAAGCTGCAAAAGATTACCCGCAAGCTCATGCTCCATATGCAGGGACTGCTCCAATTCATTCAGACATCCTCTGCACTTACGTATGGCCTCCGTAAGCGCTGCATCGTCCCCAGACTTGGTCGCCTCCTCGGCATCGTCCAGATAAGACAACAACATTTCATATAAAATCACAACCATCTCAGTGGCATTTGCCTGAGTGATACGCAGGGTGAATTGCTGTTTACATTCCTTCGTCATATTGACACCCCATCCCTTTTACTAATTACTGCAAGAGCTGAAGCACCTGTGAAGGTCTCTCGTTCGCCTGAGCAAGCATGGATGTTCCAGCCTGCGTCAACACCTGCGCGGTGGTGTACTGAGTCATCTCCTCCGCCATATCCACATCCATAATACGGGAAAATGCAGCAGTCATGTTCTCACTGGTAACATCCAAACTGTTGACTGTGGACTCCAGACGATTCTGATATGCGCCCAATTTACTGCGGACACTGGATACATACTGAATTGCGTCACTCACACGGTCAATGGCTTCCTGTGCGCCGTCAACTGTGCTTAAATCAATATTCTCTATTCCCATATTCTGCAAGGTTACCGCGGGAATCTCCGCCGCCAATACCTGACCCTCGTTAGCGCCAATCTGCAGACGCATGGAGCCGATACCCGTCACATCCACATCAACAGGAGCCGCAAGTGATATGCCATCCTCCGGAACCTCCAGAGTAAGCTTAAAACCGTTGTTATTCTTGATTGTCACCAAATTGTCCCGAATCTCCGCTTTCACATCCTGAGGGAACGCAAGCTGATTGCTCTCGGGCCCTGCGGTGGTCTTCAAAACAGGATCTCCTGCCAGTTCCAGCTCACCATCCGCATTTTTCGTTACCTCAAGACCGGTGATGGTATAAATGCCCACGGGTGTATCCGTGCTGTAAGAATTTACCTTGACATCATTATTGGTGGTAAAGCCCTTGGACTCAAACGCACCGTTTAACAAAGGCTGTCCGTTGAACTCAGTTGTCTCGGAGATTCGTGCAATCTCCTCCTTAAGCTGTGCCACTTCATCCTGAATCGTTGCCCTGTCCTCCTCTGTCAGAGAGCCTGTGGAGGACTTGACCGCCAACTCGTTGATACGCTGCAGCATCTCCGCCACCTCGGTGAGCGCTCCGTCAGCCGTCTCGATCACAGAGATACCATCGCTGGCATTCTGGTTGGCAATGGAAAGACCGCCCAACTGCGCATTCATTCTGTTTGCCATAGCCAAACCCGCGGGATTGTCCTTCGCGCGGTTGATCTGTAAACCGGAAGAAAGTCTCTGCAGAGACTGGGACAACAGACTGTCATTGTTCGCCAGACTATTGTTGGAAATCATTGCTGATACATTGTAGTTGATTCTCATAAATTACCTCGCTTTTCCCTATCTTATTGCCTGTAAAAAAAGCTTTGCAACACGATACAGCGTTCCATTGTCCGGGGTGGTATCCTCCCCTTGGCTGTTAATTTCCGACGTCCCTGTCATGTTTATGTTCTCTCCGCTTACCACAGGTAACTCCATAGCTTCCAAATCCATGGAATTATTTTTATTAATCAAATCACAGAATATATCGGACGCATTCTGCAATTTCATAACCTCCTCCGGGGTTTTTCCCAAAAGAAATCCTTCTACCCTGTTATTTTTGACCTGTAAATGGGCCTCCATGTGCATACTTTCACCCACATCCACCGCAATCGAGATCCCGCCCCGATCCCTGCTTCCGCGCTCCAGCGTCAAATGTACCGCTGCAAGCTGTTCTCCCACATACATAGGCAGGAAATATTCCTCGTTATTGGAGAGGGCACCCATGATGCTGAGCTGCCTATGTGCCATGCGAAGCTCCCGCACGTCCATACTTCTCTCCGCATAATCCAATGTCAATTCCTCAATCCGGGACTGCATATCAGCAACGGATTCCTCATATTGTGCATGGAAATCCTCCTTTTCCGAGAGCCGCTCCCACAGCTCGGCTGCACTGGAGGGTACCTCCTCGCCTCTCAAGTCCTCCTCCTTCTCCCGAAGTGTCTTGAAAGGACTCTCTCCATCCTGCGCAAGCTTCTGTGCTGCGAGGAGATTCGCCGCGTTCACAGGCATCTCTCCCCTCTGAAGCATCGCCGAAGGAGTGCTGTCCATCTGCGTGATATGACGAAGCTCTGAAAGCTCTTCCCTTTGAAATCCCTTGGATATCTGCTCGGAGATAGAGAGCGTCTCCCCCTTTTGCACCAGATCTTTTAAAACGCCCAGCTCATCTGTCGCCTTCACATCCATATGTCGGAATTTCCCGCTTCTCACCGCAGACAAAAGATTGGAAAACTGAAGTTCCGCCTGCATGTTCACCACAGCGCCTATGGCGGCGCCATCCTTGCGCTCAATCTGGCGAAGCAAGCGGTAGACACCGATAAAGGTTTCCCGCTCCTGCTCCGTGATCTGCTTGCTCTGTTCCAATCCATAAAGATAACGGCTATAGCTCTCCGCCTGTTCCTGATAACTTGCAGGCAGTGTGTCAAAATACTCATTCAATTGAGCAAAACTTTGCTCCAGAGGATTCACTCCATCCCGAAGCATCTTCAAGGTTGCTGCGGGTGTCATTTTCTCTATCAAATTCTGTACCTGAGCGTCCGCTTCCTTCACGCGAGCAATATTTTCTTCTGTAATCTCCATATGATTATAGCCCAAAATACGCACAGCACGTTGATTCTCCGCCGTAGGCTCCATTCCCAGCTCCCGCACAAGCTCATCCACATTGCCAAAGGCCTTGCTCATGCTGTCTCCCAAGTCCGCCCGAGGCGCTGTCATCAACGCTTCATAGCTCTCCCCGGCTCTCTCATAAGTCTGTTTTAGAATCGTGCCCTCCGCGTGAAAATGAGCTAAAATCGTCCCGTCTTCATTCTCCGCAGCCTCAATGCGCACCGTGCCAATCAACTGTGCAGGCAGACCCGGCAAGTCCTCCATCACACGATTGGTCTGATTCCAATTCTCGTATTTGGCGACAGCCTCCGCATCCTGAGGGAAATAAATCTCCGCCAGGGCCTGCTCCGCTTCCCGCAGTGCCATGATTAACTGCTCCATGGGTGCCGTATCTATGGCAAATCCGCTTTTCAACAGTCTGACATTGACCTCCGCCGTCATGCGCAGACGAATCTCCTCCAAATGCTTGCGGGCAGTCAGATCACCCTGGTCTCTCAGCCAGTCCGGCGCCTCCTCGGCGTCACTTTCCGTATATTCCCTCTGCTCCTCGTATCTTGCACTATAATACGCCAGAATCTCCTGCGCCTTCTCATAAATGTTGCCCGCGGACTTATCGTTTTCAGATAAATTTCCATGTATGGGATCTTTGCCGGAAGCTACAGCCTCCGCTACGGCCTTCGCAAAGCTCTCCTCCGTGACAGGAACCACCGCCCCCTTCAAATCCTTCAGACGATGAATGCTCTCCTCTGTCAGCGGAAGCCTATGCTCCAACAGCCATCTTGCATCCTGTCTGTTCTCCTCGTCCAACTCGAAACCTGCCTGCTCAAGCACCTGATCAATCTGCTTTTGAATATTTTCATCTGCCAGAAAAGCCATGTCACCGCGGGACATATTAGGATTCTGAGAAAATTGATCCGCGCCGCTATTCTCAGCCAGATAAAAATTCCATATCTCAGGCTCCATCTCATTGTCCACCATATACTGATAAGAGCCTTCCGTGGGCGCATCCAAATCAGACGCCATATCCCACGCCTTCTTCACTGCGGCAATATTCTCCTCCGTGAGCGGAATGTCCGCATCCTGAAAACTATCCGCCAACGCCCTTGCCAATGTCTCACTTCCCACGGCAGCTGCCAACGTCCCCATGTCCAAATCATCCGTGTAACCGGCGATATACTGTCCGCTGCGCACCAACTCTGCCTTAATCTTATCCACAATAGTGACCGCTTCCTCCGGGTCAAGGGACTCAAAATGAAATCCTTCCTTGGAAAGCTCCTGATAATCCTCCGTGGACATGGTATGTGCCATGACTGTCATATAATCCTGAGTAACACCTACATCCGTAAAGGCCGCCTCCTGTTGAAGCTCTGTCAGGCTCTTGCCCTTATCGCGCCCTGCCCCTTCCGGCTCCGTGCTGCCAAATCCCTGAAAGCCGAGCTCGCTTGCCGAAAAACTCACATTTGCCGACTCCGAAGCTTTTCTTCCCGTGGAGCCCTGTTTTTCTGTCTTGGTTGATGTACGGGCATCCCTGCCATGCTCAGCGCGCTCCGGATATCCCGCCATGACAGCGTCTGTCCTCTTGTCCTGATTCTGAAATCTTATGTTCATAGATAATATAACCCCTTTACTGCCTTTCCCTCTGAAATCTGAAAGGTGTGTGCTTAAAGTACTTATCTCGTATTTCGGTAAAAATCAGGAATTTCTTAACCACAAATTTCTTCCTGTCCTTGGGTGAAATAATAAAAGACACTCTTCGCATTATGTGATATAATAAAGAAAATAGCTGAAAGGATAATTATGAGGAACCCAACAGATGCTTAAGGAGAAAAAATTGAAACAAGAAAAAGTCATTCTGCCCATATTACTGGCCATATTATTTCTCCCAAAAATAATAGAAAACTTTTGGATAATTGAGTTGAAATTTCATTTTTTAACGGATATGTTCTCTTATATGACAAAAGATTTTATCCCTTTTGCAGGATTGATTGCTGCCATTGCTTTTCCCGTTGCCTTGGTGATATTTATCATGTTTGTCCTAGATAAAAAGCTTGCAAACGCCTCCAAAGAGACCATAGATAAGCTGAAAAAAATAATGACCAATTTATTTATTATGTTTATTATCCTTTGTGCTATCTGTTGGATCTTAGACGTTGTCTACATTTTTCACATATTTTGTCGATAATGAACATGTTTTTATCCACCAATCACGTTTTTGGAACCCTATAACATAAAAGCCAACACCCCCTCATCAAACCACAGGGTTGTTGGCTTTCGTTTCTCTATTCAACTGTCATCCATGCCGCGTTAGAATACAAACACCACCGCGCTATAAGCGGGCAAATCAAAGCTGATGGAATAATCATGGTAATGACAGGGTTTCGCCACTGCGTTGACCTCCTTGGGAACTGTCTCCCCCTTGCCCCCGAAGCACTCGTCATCACTGTTGAGCAGCAACTTGTATTTCTTCTTCTTGGGCACCGGCACCTGGTAATTCTCCCATTTCACAGGAGTCATATTCATCACGAACAACAGGCTGTTCTTACCGGTGGAGGATTTACGCACAAAGGAATATGTACTCCGCTCTGCATCATCCGCATTCATCCACTCAAACCCGTCCCAGCAATTGTCAAACTCGTACAAAGCAGGATACTTGCGATACATGTTTAACAGTGCCTTCACCCACGTATGCATGCCGAGATTATTCTTCTCGCCAAGCAGGAACCAGTCAAGCTCTCTGGCCTCGCTCCACTCACGCTCCTGACCAAAGTCCTGTCCCATGAACAGCAGCTTCTTTCCACAGTGCCCGAACATATAGGCATAACCCACGCGAAGATACGCATACTTATCCACCTGATAACCAGGCATCTTATTTACCATAGAGCATTTTAAATGTACCACCTCGTCATGTGACAGAGGCAAAATATAATTCTCGCTGTCATTATAGCTCATGGCAAAAGTCAGAGCATAATGGTTTCCCTTGCGATAAAGCGGGTCAAGCTTCATATATTCACAAAAATCATGCATCCATCCCATATTCCATTTCAGGGAGAATCCCAGACTTTCTGTCCCGATATCCCCGCTGACCATGGGCCACGCGGTGGATTCCTCCGCAATGGTCAGGAATCCCGGATAAGTTCCCCGGACAACGGAATTCAAATGTTTGAAAAATTCAATGGCCTCCAGATTCCTGTTGCCGCCATACTCATTGGGCAGCCATTGTCCATCCTGTTTGCCATAATCCAGATACAGCATGGAAGCCACAGCATCCACGCGAATACCGTCCACGTGAAATTCCCTCAGCCAGAAAAGCGCGTTGGCAATCAGGAAATCCTTCACCTCGTTCTTGCCATAATTAAAAATCTTGGTGCCCCAGTCGGGATGCTCGCCGCGCCTTGGATCGGGATGCTCATAAATGCAGGTTCCGTCAAAATTGCCCAACCCATGGGCATCCGTGGCAAAATGCGCCGGAACCCAGTCGAGAATCACTCCCACACCCGCCTTGTGCAGCTCATTCACCAGATACATGAAATCCTTGGGTGTACCATATCGGGAAGTAGGTGCGTAATACCCTGTAACCTGATATCCCCAAGATCCATCAAAGGGATGCTCCGCAATTCCCATCAGCTCGATATGAGTATATTTCATTTCCTTTAGGTATTCTACAATACGTGCCGCAAATTCCTTGTAATTGTAGAAGCCCTCTTCCGTCCCATCGTTGGGATGCTTCATAAAAGACCCGATATGACACTCATAGATCGCCATGGGCTCCTTGTTAAAATCCTTCTTGTCACGCTCCGCCATCCATTTGTCATCCTTCCAGGCAAAGCCTGACAAATCCGTGACAATAGAAGCGGTACCAGGGCGATACTCCGCATAATTGGCATAGGGATCTGCTTTATAGAGCTTTCTGCCATCCTGCGCGGTAATCAGGAATTTGTACATTTCACCTTCCTTCACGCCCGGTATAAATAAGCTCCAGATGCCGCCCTCACCCAGCTTTGTCATCTCATGAGTATTCTCATCCCAATTGTTGAAAGAACCCACAACATGGACATTCGCCGCATTGGGCGCCCAAACCGCAAAAAACACACCCTCTTCGCCGTCCTCGACAGACAGATGCGCCCCCAGCTTCTTGTAGATTTCATAGTGCGTTCCCTGCGCGAATATATATTGATCCGCCTCAGAAATAAAAACCTGTTCCCTCATTTCACCCTCCCATATTATTACTTATTGCTGCGTTTATGTCACCGACCCTACGCAAAATCCTTCTCAGTCACAACAATCATGTCCTCTTCATCATATCTCTTTGCGAGCAAAATGTCAAAGAAATGTCGAGGTGTTTTACGATTCGCACGATAAATAGCCCCGTCCACGATCTCCTTTACCTCCGCGGTGGTCACCGCATGGTCGATTGTCTGACGCTGTTCTATGCGATTGTGCAATGCCAACACGCCCAATTCGTCAATGGAAAATTCCAATTCCCGGGCGTACTGCTTGCCAAAAGAAACCAGCATGTCGTTGCTGGGCGCCTCCACGTCCACGCGCGCGGTAAAAGCATCCGCAAGGATTTCATTATTCTTCAGAAAACGATTCATCACCTTCGTCTCATCCTGCAGTACCACCACAATCCCAAGACTTTCCTTCTGGAGAGCCTTATACAAATCCTGAACCGTTGCGTCATTCATATCACAGGCGTCCTGAATGATCAAAGCTCCGTTTTGAAGCTGGTTTAATGTATCCCCCACATTCTTCCGGCTCAAACCCTTTCCGGAGATTTTGGCAACCTTTCCGGAGAAATTACTGTCCGTGAGCTGAACCTCTCGAATCATATTCTTGGCGAGAGTGATGGTATCCACACCCGCTTCGCCAGTGATAATAACATTCCCCGTGTAGGCGGCAAGGCTGATACTATCCACAGCCTTCACAATCTGCTCCTTTGCGTCTCTGCTCTGGATATAGTCCGCGTACAGCTCCTTCTCCTCCTTGGTCATGGAGCGGACACTGGCACTCTTGCCTTTTGACTCTGCTGCCTTGGACTCCTTCTCTGTTGTCTCTGATTTTGCGGTTTCTGCCTCATCTTCCGCTGATTCCGCTGTTGCAGTCTCAGATTTCACTGCTTCTGTCTCATCTTCCACAGATTCCGCTGTTGCGGTCTCAGATTTCACTGTTTCTGTCTCATCTTCCGTTGATTCCGCTGTTGCGGTCTCGGATTTCACTGTTTCTGTCTCATCTTCCGCTGATTCCACTGCTGTGGTCTCAGATTTCTCTGCCTCTGTCTCAGTATCTACCGTCTCTGCCTCTGCTGTCTCCAAGTTCGCCGGTTCCACAGTCTTCGTCGCGGTCTCCGTCTCGTCCATGACAGTTTCCAGCGCATCCTCCTGGATAATATCCTCCAGCTCCTCCACTTCATCCTCATTCGTCAATACATCCGCGGGGTCACTCACACTCTTCTCCAGCTGTTCCAGAAGCCCATCCCGAAGAGACGCCTCAAACTCTGTGAACATCTTACCCGTCTGCCTCAAAACGTGCTTACGCACCTCTTCCTTGCGCTTTTCCTCATTCTCCTTCTTCATGCGCTCCCACTCGGCCAGAACTTCTTCGATATTCATCTGACCAGTGATCTGTTTCTCCTCCTTGGGATGCTCAGGCATTACCAGACTGATCTGCCCATCCGATCCCTGAGAAAGCACATTCGCCATCTCCTTCGGCGGTTCCACCTCCACGGGATGTTGCAGGGCCGCATTCCTTTGATCGGCTTCCTTGCGCATCTGCTCCATCACAATCTCTCCGGTCTCACCAAAAAAGACCTCTGAATTCTCTAGAGTTTCCGACTCCAATGCCGTCTCCGCTTGTGCAGACTCCTCCCTGACCGCCTCTAATTCTGCGGGTTTTTCCTCCGCCATGTCCGGCTCCCCGGTTACATCCGATTCCACAGACACCGATTCCATAAACTCCGGCTCCACAGGCGCCTCTGCCAATTCCGACTCATCCACCAGCAACTCGTTCTCTGGCATAGGCTCCACGCGCTGCTCCGCGCTCAAAAGCTCCTGCAGCCCTTGCGCCAACTCCGCCTGCAGGTTGATGGTATTATATTCTCCCACATCCATGGTTTTCACCTGAATGTCCAGCTCCTCCGGCTGTTCCACGGAAGGCACTTCCACAACCTCCTGTCCCTTGCGCACCGGGGCAAAGATTTGGGTAGCCCCTCCCACAGAATCACCAATATTGCCCTGCATCTCTTCCGCGACATAAACCCCTGAGTTCTCATTTTGCTCCTCCAAAACAGAACTCTCCTGCATGGTCTCCTCGGGCTTTATATCATTGCGGTGATTGTACTTCTCCTGCTGTTCTATGCTCAAGGGCTGGTGCAACATCTTCAATTCCATTGCCTTGGTGACATACTCTCCCTCGCCAAACCAGACAATCATCTCGTCGCACTCCTCCACGCAACGCGTAGCAAGCCCCACACAATGGTAGAGATAAGCCAGCTCATAAGCCCACTTTTCCTGATAATTGACCTTTTTTAGCTCCTCCAAAACCTCAATGCGCTCTTCCAGACTTACCTCCTGGTCCTTGTAAAGCTTATAACGCAATATGTATCGCCCTGCGTCATCCGGTGCCGACACCTGCACAAATTCTTTGAAATATTCCGTGGCCTGCACCAGCTCTCCGGTTTTGATGGACAGCTCACATAAAGAATAGCAGATGCTCCTGCTGCCCGGACGGCGTTCATAAGCTAAGAGCAGCAAATCCCTTGCGTCCTCGTATCTTTTGTTTATCTTATACAGATCACTAATCATACAGAGCATTCTGACGCTCTTCACCTTGCGCCAGTCTATGGAATCTGCAATTTCCGCCGCCTGCGCGTAGTTCTCCGTCTCTATCAGCTCTGTGATTTCCTCTGATCTCACTTTATATTCATATTTATCCAAAGTATTCTCTCCCTTGTTTTTCTTTCTGTAACAGGAACCATTCATCCCTATATTATTGATTAAGTTTATCACAGTCGCCCCTATATGTCAAAAATAAACAGTAAAAAAATACATAAAAAATACAAGATATAGTGTTTCCACCATATCTTGTAAAACTAAATATCGGAATTCGCATCTCATAGCCAGTTACTCAATTGTGCAAATTGCCCAAGCGTCAGCGCCTCACCCCGCACAGTCGCGGGCAGCCCCATCTGCTCCAACACCTCCGCCACATGCTGTTTGTCAAGCGAGAGTCCCGCCGCGTTGCCCAGACCATTCACCAAAGTTTTACGCCGTTGGTTAAAAGAAGCCCTGATCAGCGCAAACATTTTTGCCTCATCCTCCACCTGCACGGGCGGCTCCTCATAACGTGTCAGACGGATCACGGCGCTGCCCACATTTGGTCTTGGGATAAAACAGTTGGGCGGCACATTCGCCACAATCTCCGGCTTGGCATAATACTGTACCGCCAGAGACAATGCACCGTAATCCTTCGTTCCGGGCCCCACCTGCATCCGCTCCGCCACCTCCTTCTGCACCATGATCGTGATGCTGTCCAAAGGCACATGCTGTTCAAACAACCCCATAATGATGGGAGTGGTTATGTAATAGGGGAGATTTGCTACCACCTTGATAGGTTTCCCCTCATTGTACTCATGCACAATGTGATTGATATCCACTTTCAAAATATCCCCGTTGATAATCGTCACATTGTCATAGGCAGACAGCGATTCCTCCAAAATGGGAATCAATGCCTTGTCAATCTCCACAGCCACCACCCTGCGCGCTGCTTCCGCCAGATATTGCGTCATAGTACCGATACCCGGACCGATCTCCAGAACACAATCCTCCTTCGTAACTCCCGCGGCAGTGACAATCTTATCCAACACATTGGTGTCAATCAGGAAGTTTTGCCCGAATTTTTTCTGAAAATTAAAATGATATTTTTGCAGCATTGCTATCGTGTTCTGCGGAATACCAAGACTTGCCATGCCCTCACCTCCATCTACCAATAACGAAACTCCTCCAAAAAATGCACACAATTATACAAAACCAACACATCCATACCCGATTCCGGCTCATAGCTTTCCATAAAAGGAAACAGCCTGCCATTCATATAACGCAAATCCACCACATACACCTTCTCATAATGGGATGCCAACAGAGGAATCATGCAATTGGCATAGGAATCCTTGACAACGAACAATGTCCTGCCATTACTGACACCCGTGTCAATTTCTATAAAAGGATGATTATCATCCATGAAAAATCCATACTGATTCTTCGTCTTCAAATAATCCTCCTCGTAAAAAGAAGCTTCCTCCTGCTCCATATCATACACAATCCGTATCGACAAATCCTCTGTATGCGGAAAATATTCTATGGTATCTGGCTTCACCTTGAGATTTAGTTTGGAATGCAATGTCCCATAAAAATCCTCCGACACAGTCTCCATAGTGTCCATGAACATATTGTCCATCGAATTTGCTGTATTGGGAGCCTCCCCCATGGCATCCGCCCATGCCAGATAACCATAATAAGCACCCCTTGAAGTCCAGTGGTGATCTGTGCGATAATAAATCTCTTCGTCCCGCCGCTTAAGAAGATCACTGTACACATCAATCATATGCGCCTCACCCACACACCCTGCAACTCTGTCCAGCAAAGCCCGCTGATCAAAACCTTCCGCAAACGCCGGCAGCTTATCTGTCAAAACATTGTCCGCTGTGGGCACCAGCATGACCTTCGCATCCCAGCGCTCCACAAATTCCTTGAGCTGTGCCAGCCTTTGCTCCACCAGCTCCTCGGGATAATCTTCCGGGGAATGCCGCTCTATCAGATATTCATCCTTTCCCAGATAGATGCCGTTGATCTCCTTTTTTTGCAATGCGATATCCGCTGCGGTCTTGACGCTGATCCATTGATCCCGCCCCACGAACTGATCCGTGACATAGGTCTCATAATCCTCCATGAAACTGCCATCCAACACGCTTGTCCAGCGAAGCTCCGGTCTGGAAGCCAGCACCCGGTTCTCTGCCTCGGAAAACAGCCTGTCCCCTTTCCACAGATCAGCAACAGTAAGCACCATCAGTATAACACAGATCAGCCCTATATTCAAAGCGGCATTTATCCGCTCAGGAATATATTTGCCGCGATTATGATTGTGTTTTCCTTGATTGGATTCATTTTGCATTGTTTTCTCACCACTTTAAAAACGAAAATATAAAAAGGGATTGTAAGAGGCATCCACCACATAGGCGATTGCCAACAGCAATAACATCACAGAAACCACTTTTTCAGACAGTTCATAAAACACTTTGACATATCTTTCTTTGCTTTCCCGCATCCGCCTTACAGCTTTTGTCACAAGCGGCGTAGCGGCAAGCATGCCGATGATAAGCAGCACCAGATTTTCCCTGCCCAGATAAAGTGCCTGCCTATCCCATAACCCATTCCCGCCAAGCATCGCCCCCAGATATGCTCCCACGGCACCAACGGACTCAAGCTCAAAGATGACCCAGCCCACCAATACCACCACCAGACAATACACATATCCGAACACTCCGGGAATCTTTGACAGTACTCTTCCCCAAAAAAGCTTCTCCGCAATCAAAAATACCGCGAACCACAGCCCCCAAAGGACAAAATTCCAACCCGCGCCATGCCAGATTCCCGTGAGCATCCACACAATTAAGATGTTGACAATCTGCCTTGGCAGCCCTTTGCGATTGCCCCCCAATGGAATATACACATACTCCCTGAACCAACTGCTCAGGGAAATATGCCACCTGCGCCAGAATTCCGTGATAGAGCGGGAGATATAGGGATAATTAAAATTCTCGGGAAACTCAAAGCCCATGATCGCTCCCAGCCCGATGGCCATGTCTGAATACCCTGAAAAGTCAAAATAGATCTGCAGTGCAAAAGCCACAATCCCAAGCCATGCCGTGAGAGCGCTGATCCCGCCATAGTCCATCTCTTTGATGGTATTCCACAAGAGACCGATATTGTTCGCCAACAGCACCTTTTTCGCAAGCCCTGTCACAAAGCGTCCCACACCATAACCAACGCCCTGAATTTTGAATGGCCTGTCGTGAAGCCGCTCCGCGATCTGACGGTATTTTACAATGGGTCCTGCAATCAATTGCGGGAACATGGTCACAAAAACCGCAAAATCCAACAGATTTTTTTGGACTTTCGCCTCCCCGCGGTACACGTCTATGGTGTAGGACATGGTCTGGAAGGTGTAAAAGGAGATTCCGATGGGAAGCCCCAGCTCCAAAAGGGGTATCTCCGCACCCGTCACCACATTGATAGATTGAATCAGAAAATCCGCATACTTAAAAAATCCCAGCAGCAAAAGATTGATGATAAGGGAGGAAACCAACAGCCCCTTGGCCGCCAAGGTTCCTCGCTTGGTATCAATCAATCTGCCATGGATATAATCCGACACTGTGGAAAAAAGCATCAACCCCACATACACCGGCTCTCCCCATGCATAGAAAATCAGGCTTCCCAAGAAGATCACCAAATTTTTTGCTCTCCCCGGCGCCAGAAAATAACACACCATAAAGATAGGCAGGAACCGGAACAAAAAAAGAATGCTGCTGAAAACCATGCCATCCTCCTGATAAAATCCTGACTATGCTACCTGTTGCACTAGGATATCTATCACCCTTTCATTCTGCTCCCGACAATAAGCGATCACCGCCTCGTCCCCCTTCTCCGCGACTTCCGTCACATCGCCGCCTAAGAGAACGAAATACACATAGTCGCCTTCACTGTCCACCTTGCTCGCTTGTACCTTGCCCATATTCATAGGGTACTGCATACTGTCTTTCAGCAGATTGATGCGATAATCCTCCAAGATTCCTTTTACCTCATCCGCCTGCCCTTCCTTCGCCTTGACGATCAACAAGGTATCCACATGTGCACTCATCATGGGCATCTCTCCCATATAATCCTCATACATATCCTCTGTCAGCCCATATTGCGACTTCAAAATCTCCGCGGGCATCTCCATATTGGGCCAGTAATCATCCCCCAACTCTGCCGCCACTGCATCCCGAAGCGATTGCATCTCCTCGCTCCAACCGCCGGCATCCTCTCCCACGTCCTCCCCGGCTCCCCCGGGACCTATATCTTCCACTGTACTTTCCCCGGCTCCAACATTCCCCTGAACACCCATGCTCTCCTGCAGGGAACTTCCCCCGCTCTCGCTCCCTGTATCAGCATCTTTTCTGTTTCCACAAGCCGTCAACCCAAGCGCAAGTATCCCTACACATAGCATCATTATCCATTTTTTCATGCGAATAAACCTCCCTTTACTGCGTTTTCCTATATTAAAGATAATATTGCATAATTACTGGCAAATTATTCATAGCCATTTATCTTTGCGGCAAGTCACGCTGACGGATGGGTACTATTCCTATTCAGGCACGCTCCCGCTCTGTGAAAAACGTAACGGACGCTAAGCTCGTTCCTCGCTAAGCGCATGCGATTTATCAAATCGCTTACGTTTGTTCAAAGGCCTTCATAGGAACAATACCCATCCATCAGCTGATTGCGGCAAAAAATAAAGTATACCAAATAATATGTTTATTGCAAGCTGAACTATTGTTAGTTAAGTATACGGAAACAGGCTGGCGTAGGTATATGTTCTACAAGCGACCCTTGAAACACGTCGGCACTTGCGCACCGTACTCTGGTGCGCTATGTGTCCGTTACGTGTTTCACGGAGCGGGAGCGTGTCGCGGCTAGAACATATACCTATGCCAGCCGTCACTTATGCCTACTTAACTGCCATTAAAGACCAACTTGTTACTATTGTGCATTCTTTTACTTGACATTCTGGCAGATTCATGAAATATTGTAACTATTCAGAGCCAAATATAAGCAAAATGGATTGGGGATTGTTATGAGTATCTTAAATGTAGAGCATCTTACACATGGTTTCGGGGATCGGGCGATTTTCAACGATGTCTCCTTCCGCCTGCTGCCCGGCGAGCACATCGGGTTGGTCGGCGCCAACGGCGAAGGCAAATCAACCTTTATGAATATTATCACCGGGAAGCTTAGCCCCGACGAGGGCAAGGTGGAATGGGCAAAGCATGTCCGCGTAGGCTATCTGGATCAGCACACGGTGCTGAGCGCTGGGCAAACCATTCGCCAGGTGCTTGCTTCCGCCTTTGATTTTCTGTATGAAATGGAAGCACAGATGAATGAGATTTGTGACAAAATGGGGGAAGCCACTCCGGAGGAACTGGAGACTTACATGGAAGATCTGGGCACCATTCAGGATCTTTTGACCATGCATGATTTTTATATGATTGACGCCAAGGTAGAAGAGGTTGCCAAAGCCCTCGGACTGCAGGAGATCGGCTTGGACAGGGATGTGACAGAGCTGTCAGGTGGGCAAAGAACCAAGGTTTTGCTGGGAAAGCTCCTTTTGGAGAAACCAGATATCCTCCTTTTGGACGAGCCCACAAACTATTTGGACGCGGAACATATTGAATGGCTGAAACGGTATCTGAACGAGTACGAGAACGCCTTTATCCTGATCAGCCACGATATCCCTTTTTTGAACAGTGTCATCAACCTGATCTACCATATGGATAATCAGGAATTAAACCGCTATGTCGGGGATTATGACAAATTCCAGGAAGTCTATGCCATGAAAAAATCCCAGTTGGAAGCTGCCTACAACAGACAGCAGAAAGAGATTGCAGATCTGAAGGACTTTGTGGCACGGAATAAAGCCCGCGTTTCCACCCGCAATATGGCAATGTCCCGACAGAAGAAGCTGGACAAAATGGATGTGATCGAGCTGGCGTCTGAGAAGCCCAAACCGGAATTCTATTTTAAAGAAGCCCGCACCTCGGGACGAATTATCTTCCAGACCACGGATTTGGTGATCGGTTATGAAGAACCTCTTTCCAAACCTATGAACCTGACCATGGAACGGGGCCAGAAAATCGCCTTGATCGGCGCGAACGGCATCGGTAAAACCACACTTTTAAAAAGCCTGCTGGGTCTGATTCCGTCCCTTCGCGGCACCGTGGAACAGGGCGATTATCTGGAGCTGGGGTACTTTGAGCAGGAGACCACGGACGGCGGCGACAACAGTTGTATCGAGGCAATCTGGGAGGAATTCCCCGGATTTTCCCAATACGAGGTACGCTCCGCTCTCGCCAAATGCGGACTGACCACCAAACATATCGAGAGTAAGGTGAAGGTGCTAAGCGGCGGCGAGCAGGCGAAGGTACGCTTATGCAAGCTGATCAATCGTCCCAGCAATGTGTTGGTCTTGGACGAGCCCACCAACCATCTGGACGTGGATGCCAAGGAAGAATTACAGCGGGCTCTGAAGGAGTACAAGGGCAGTATCCTCATGGTCTGCCATGAACCGGAATTCTATGAAGGACTGGCGACAGATGTGTGGGATTTGACCAAATGGACCACAAAATTAGTATAAGACAGACATGGAGGTGTCTATGATGGGTGCAGTTGTATTTGATATGGATGGTGTCCTCTTCGACACGGAGAGATTGGGTATGGAAAGCTGGCTTGCGATTGCTGACAGGCATGGCTTTTCCGATATGGAAACCTTTTATCCTTCATGTATCGGTCGCAACAATGCAGATACCAAGGCTCTGACCTTGGAATTCTACGGAGCCGACTTTGATTATGACACCTTCTGCAAGGAGGCTTCCGTCTACTTTCATGCCTTTGTTGCGCAAAACGGACTGCCCGTGAAAGAAGGTGTCCAGGAGCTTCTTACATTTTTGAAGGAGCAAAAATGGCAAATTGCACTGGCATCCTCCTCCAATTACAAATCCGTGATTGCTCATTTGGAACAGGCGGGACTAAAAGAATATTTCTCCGCGATCGTCACGGGGGATATGGTGGAACACTCGAAACCGGAACCCGATATTTACTTGATTGCGTGTGAAAAAATCGGGGTGTCACCCGAGGATGCGTTTGCTATTGAAGATTCCCCCAATGGCATCCGTGCAGCGCACCGCGCTGGGATGAAACCCATTATGGTGCCCGACCTAGTGGCGGCGGACGAAGAAATGGAACAGCTTTGCCATAGGATTTTCCCAAGCCTGATAGACGTGAAGGCTTATCTTGAAACAAAATAGCTTCAAATGTCAGTTGATCTACTCTTTTGGCTCCAAAATAATTTATCAACATAAAATCGAAATTGCATTCCTCACTGGTATACTCTGATTCAATATACAGATCAAACAAGCTACAGCCAATGTGATCATATATCCGTTGATATTGACTTTTGTATTGAATATGTTCGTGCAAAATTTCTTCTAGAAATTGTATTATTGAATCAATAAATAACACATAAGGGCAGCTTTATTGTGATTGCTGATTTTCCGCTGTCTGTTCCCGCCGTCCGCGCAAAATAGCAGCATTCTCTTCCACTACGCGTTTGGTCAGGGGATAAAATTTCTGCATGATAAAAAATACAATCAGATAGCAGACGCCCGGCACCAGCGTTGCGACGGCATAGACACGGTCAGCCACCTCCGCCGTCTGCGCGGGAGCGTCGGACACATATCCGATGGCAGTGAGGGCAAAGCCGCCCACACCGCCCGCCAAAGCCTGCCCCAATTTTCGAGCAAAGGAATAAATCGCGTACACTGTACCGTCTTCCCGCTTGCCGGTGACGACCTCCTGATGATCAATAATATCTGTGATAAAAGCCCAGATAATCATATTAAAAATCCCCACACCCAAAGTCGCAAGGAAAAACAACACCATAAACAATACAATACTTTTCACATGCAGGAAAAATGTCAAGAGATACACTGCCCCGGCCAGCAGCATTCCCACTGCCCCGGCCTCCTTCTTTCCGAATTTCCCTACAATCTTAGACACAAAAGGCGCCAGACATAATATGCCTCCCACACTGACAAAGTTCAAAATGGAGATGGCTTTGGCATTGCGGAAATAATCCAAAAAAAGATAATTGTTCATGGCCTGCCCGATCAACGTGGCAAGAAGCAGCACCAGCGCCGCTAATACCAGTGCCATCAAAGGTCTGTTGCGAAAAAGGCTCTTGACCAGCTCCCCCGCGGATCCTTTTTGCTCCTTCTTTTTAGGCTCAAACGAGACTCGCTCCCTACAGAGAAAATAACACAGCAGATAACAAATCATTGCACAGATGCCAAAAATAACGGCTATCACTGTGAGTCGCACAGGATAGACAATCTGATTGCCTGCCTCGTCCTCGCCATAGACAAAAAGAGGTACCAAAGTACCAATGATAAGGCTTGCCAGACTGGCACCCACACTGCGGAAGGTAGACAGTGAAGCCCGCTCCCCCGCGTCCGCACTGATGACAGATGCCATGGAACCATAGGGAATGTTGATCGCCGTGTAACAAAAGCTCCCCCACAACAGATAAGTAATCACCACATAGGTCATTTTCACACCATGGGGCCAGTCCTGTACAAAATACAGATACATGATGGTGCTCGCCACCGCCACCGGCACACACATCCGGCGTATCCATGGACGAAAACGCCCATTTTTGGACGGACGCATATTGTCTACAATACGGCCCATGGTCACATCCGTAAAAGCATCCACCACCCTCGCCGCCAGAAACAGTGTTCCCACCGCCGCGCCGCTGATACCCAATACTTTCGTATAAAAGACCATCAGATACGTGCTGGCAAAAATAAAACTGAAATCATTGCCAAAATCTCCAAACATATATCCGATTTTGTCCCAAATGCCAAAGGGGCGCTCTTCCCCCTGTTTCACGGTATTCTCCTGCATACTTTCCCCATTTCCGTGCGACAAGCACTTAGATTTGTTACGAATCTTTTTTAGGTTGTCCTTAAAAATGGGAATTTATGCGAATCATTCTGAATAGTTAACTACTTTCCCAGCCTGCCAATCCTCGGGAACAGCTTTGAAAGCACCAGATAAATCAGACCTCCCAGCATACCGCCTGCAAAGTTCAATATCACATCGTCAACATCCACGGTCCTGCCGATAAACAATTGGACAAATTCAATACAAACCGGAAGCGCCAGAGACATAAACGCCAAATGTAAAAAGGATTGATATTTCTTCCACAGAAGAGGCAGCCCCAGGCCCCAAGGCAGGAACATCACGATATTTCCCACAATATTGATCATGATTCCTCTCCAGCCGGGGGAGTATTTGATAAATGCCCGAATGGTGTGAAAAGGAACAAAATTAATCCCTACTCCGCTTTGCAGCCGTTCTTTTGCTTGGCGGAAAAAACTTTTCTGCTGCCAAATATTGATTCCGTTTTCAAACGTCAATGCCAACAATCCGATCATGAACAGCACGAATAGAGCAAGGATGATCTCTCTTGCCCTATTCTTATCGCCTGTTTTTTGATCCAGCCATGACACCCTCCCCACGCTATAGAGGGGCAGGAAACATAGCATAATCCACACTAACTTTGCGACTCCGCTTGACACTGTCGTCGTCATGTCGGTTCTTCCCCCCAATGTAATCGGTGAAGCTCCCCCTCACGCTGCATACTGCCAAATTCGTTCTGTCTGAGCGCCTCATAGAGCACAATCGCCACGGCATTAGACAAATTCAGGGAACGGATCTCAGGCAGCATGGGGATGCGAATACAATCCTCTTCATGTTCCACCAGAATCTCCTCCGGAATCCCCGCGCTCTCCTTGCCAAACATAATAAAATCATCCGGGCCAAACTTTACCTCGGAATAAACACGTTTCGCCTTGGTGGTTGCCATCCACAACCGGGCTCCCCCATGACTCTTAAAGGTTTCTTGAAATTCCGCAAAATTCACATAACGGGACACATCCAGCTTCTCCCAATAATCCATGCCCGCCCGCTTAATCTCCTTCTCATTCAGCCGAAATCCCAAAGGCTCAATGAGATGGAGAGACGTTCCCGTCGCCACACAGGTTCGCCCGATATTACCGGTATTCGCCGGAATCTCCGGCTGATGTAATACAATATGCATATCACTTCTCCGCTCGGAGCTTCTTCACAAACCGCTCCAATCTTCCAATGGCAACCTTCAGATTCTCCAAAGAATATGCATAAGAAATCCTTAAATATCCTTCACCGCAATCACCGAAGGCTGTACCCGGCACCACTGCCACCTTCTCCTCCTCCAAGAATCTTGTGGCAAACTCCTCACTGGTCATGCCAAACTCCTTGATACAGGGAAATACATAGAACGCTCCATAGGGCTCAAAACATTCCAACCCCATCTCCCTAAATGCATTCATCAAATACCTTCTGCGCTGATTGTAGGCAAGACGCATCTCCTCGATATCTCCGTCACCGTTTTTCAGGGCCTCCACAGCCGCATATTGACTGGTGGTGGGAGCACACATGATCGCAAATTGATGGATCTTCGTCATCTGTGCAATCACTTCTGCAGGCCCACAGGCATAGCCCAATCTCCACCCTGTCATGGCATAAGCCTTGGAAAATCCATTGATGACAATCGTTCTCTCCTGCATGCCGGGGAGACTTGCAATGGACACATGCTTTTCCTTATAGGACAATTCCGCATAAATCTCATCAGACATGACAAATATGTCATGTTTTATGATCACTTCGGCGATCGCTTCCAAATCCTTCCGTTCCATAATCGCGCCGGTAGGATTGTTGGGAAAGGGCAGAATCAATATCTTGGTCTTATCCGTGATAGCCTCCTCAAGCTCGGCGGCGGTAAGGCGAAAATCATTCTCCTCCTTCAGATTGATGATCACGGGTTTTGCCCCCGCAAGAATCGCACAGGGCTCGTAGGACACATAGCTGGGTTGAGGAATCAACACTTCTTCCCCGGGATTGATCATTGCGCGAAGCCCGATATCAATCGCCTCAGAACCTCCCACGGTGATCAACACCTCTTTTGCCCAATCATACCCGATATCATATTTGCGCTTCATATAATTGCAAATCTCCTGACGCAGCTCCTTCAAACCCGCGTTAGAAGTATAAAAAGTGCGCCCTTTCTCCAAAGAATAGATTCCTTCGTCCCGGATATGCCAAGGGGTATCAAAGTCCGGTTCACCCACACCCAGGGAAATCGCGTCTTTCATCTCACTCACAATATCAAAAAACTTCCTGATGCCCGAAGGCTTAATCTCAACTATTTTGTCTGCTAATGGGTTTCTCATGGCGTAATCATCTCTCTTTCATCTTCCGGCTTCTGCATGAAAATCGTGCCGTGGTCTTTGTATTTTTTCAAAATAAAATGTGTAGCGGTGGAAAGCACGGGCTCCAAGGGGGCAAGCTTATCGGAGACAAAGGAAGAAACCTCTCTCAAAGTCTTTCCCTCCAAGATCACCATCAAATCAAATCCGCCGGAAATCAGATATACGCTTCGCACCTCGGGATACTTATAAATGCGCTCCGCCACATTGTCAAAGCCCTGTCCCCGCTGGGGAGTCACACGAACCTCGATCAACGCGGTCACTTTATCCAGTGAAGTTTTCTCCCAGTTGATCAATGTGTGATAACCACAGATAACTCCCTCGTCCTGCAGGGCCTGCATCTCATTCACCACGTCGATCTCCTGTACTCCCAGGATCACCGCCAATTCCTTCAAATCAATACGACTGTTTTTCTCAATAATTGCTAATAATTCTTCTCTCATTTTTATTCTCCATTTCTATAATAAATACTATCCTCATGGGGGCGGTCCAGATAGCGCACCTCCCCATCATTGAGAATCAACCTGTCATTGCTGTCTGTGATTTTACCCACGACTACCGCAGGAATTCCCTCTTGCTCCAGCGCGCCCACCAATTTGTCGCCATCCTTACATGTCATCAAAAGACACCCTCCTGACAAAAGCTCATATGGGTTGATATCACAGTGATTACAGATTTCCACTGTCTCCTGCCTTATGGGCAGCTTCTTCAAATCTATGGTCAGTCCAACGCCTGCTCCCTCTGCCAGCTCCCAAAGGGCGGCCAATATCCCTCCCTCGGAAACATTGTGCATCGCGCACACGTTGGACTTCAAGGCGACTGCTGCCTCCGGTATTGTGGATAGATAATGGTCAAAGCCTGCTGCCGATTCGATAAACCATGCGGGGTAGCGCGTCAGAAGGCTTTCCTTGTAACGACTCGCCAGAATCGCCGTGCCCTCCAACCCTATCCATTTGCTCACCACAATCTCCTGCTCAGGCGCCGCCGCTTTGACAGTATGGTACGAGACTCTCTCCACTGCCCTGCCGTATGCCGTCACTGTCACCAAAGCTTCCTTCACCGCCGCGGTGACGCTTCCCTGAGCCTGGGCAATCTGTATCCGCTGTTCCCCACAAAAATGCTCCGCCTCCACCATGGCTCCCTTTAAGACATCCTCCTCCTCATCCAAGGGCAACAGAAAAGTCAAGGCAACCGCCACGATTTCGGCATCCCTTGCCGCCATAATATTCACACATCTCTGCAAAATGGGAGTCACAGGCAAAGTTCCCTCCTGTGAACAGGAAACCATGACACCATTTTCAAATGAAAAAATGGCGCAGTCTTCCCCCAGACCTGCGCCACTGATAATTTCCTCTCGTTTTGTTTTTATCTGTTGTAATATCGAACGCTGATACACATTCTCTGATACTTTACCTTTTTTCATGAATATTTCCACCTTCATGAAGATCTTTATTCCTCCGGTGCTGGTGCAGGCGCGGTAAGCATGGCAATCACATTTTTCACATGGTCGATACTGCCGGTTCCAATGGCCGCCATAATCTCGTTATAGGCATTGGGGTCTGCGGTGGCAGTTCCGACGGTTGCACTTCTGGGTGACATTTTATAGCTGCTGCTGTTGATCTTCTCACGACTCACCTCAACGCCATCCTCCGTGACAATCTTCCATAGCTGCGCCTTATAACCTGTATGGGCGCTCTCTGTGACAATGCTTCCAAGGGGTCTGGAAGCGTCCGCATAAATCGCGTCTGTCTGCGGATTGATCACCTCCAACACCTCGCTCTCATACTTTACCTCACGATTGGCATTGCGGGTCTCTTTGCCATAAATATTAAATGTGATTTTCTTATCTTTTACAAATCCCTCTATGTAAATCGGATAATCCAGATTATTCACAAATCTAAAATCTTTGCCTGCGCTCTCGGCAATGGCGGCATCTGCGGAAGGATCCACATAGGCTACAATCATAGAATGATTATGCCGCTCCGTCACCTCCAACTCTGACTTGAGCACCGCATTATATAATGTGGTGGATACCTGACAGATTCCGCCTCCCAGACTGTCTACAACCTTGCCATTTAAATAAGAACCCGCCATATAGTAACCATTTGCTTCGCTAAAAGGTGATACCACCTCATAGGTGGAGAATTCTTCGCCGGGATACAGGGTAGTGCCGTTGATCAAATGACACCCATTTTCCACATTGGCGCTTCTGGAGGCACCGGATGTGCGGTAAGAAGTAGTAAAACCTCCCAACAAGTCTGTCACATTCGCCAGTTCCTCAGCGCTTCCCAGCGGCTCATCCACAGTAATCTCCAAAGGGATACGACAAGGCTGATGATCCCAATCCCCTGTCAAATAATCATAAATCTTGTCAATAGAGGCCTCAATGTCCAGTATAGCGCCTTCCACACCCTCTACTACCTCAAACTGCCCCTCCTCATTTCTGCTCAAAGAGACATTAACCGCCTTCTTGTCATATTTGACACATTTTTCAGCTAACACCGTGTCAATGGTAGCCACATCAAAATCAAGCTCTATGGGAAAAATATAATTCTCATGCAATAAATTTTCCAAGATTTTATAACGCTCAATAATATTTCCCTTCCTGCCAAGCTGCACCGCCTCCTCGGGCAGCTCCGTGTTGACCCATGTCATTCCCAGATCTCCGGCTGTGATCAACACCTCCCGACCCCCGGCGACCTCCAAAGTAATCTCTGTAGATTTCAGATTCTCCACATAGAACTCCACCGCCGCTCTGGCCTCCGTCACTGTCTTGCCGGACAGATCAATCTCCCTTGCATAAACACCCTGATTGATCGTATCTGTCCCCGCCGCCTGTACCTCTACACTGAAAGTGAGCACCAACGCTATTCCAATCAACACGGTTTTTCCCATTTTCCAGAATTTCTTCATAGCCAACACCTCCTTGTGCCAAATCGAATAATCTCTAAATTGAATTGAATTACTGCACAAAGTATGCTAAAGTGGGAATTACCATAGCAATCACAAGCAGGATCACTATCACTGCAGCCATCCTTTGCTTTGTCTTTTTGTTATGCATATTAAACATAATGACTCCTCATTTCTCACATGTAAAAAAATTTATTTTTAAAAATCAATCTGAAAGGATATTATATATGAAATACTTTATTTTGGCAAGTTTTATTACGATGGATTTGAAATACTATATTTTAGCAAGTTTAGTGATATTTACCATGGTAATCGGACACAACCTTCGCAAAAGCCAGAGAGTCAGGGAAAAACAGGAATTGAGCTTCTGGGAGCGGGAGCGGCTGTCGAACCAGGTGCGCCGCAAACCGCTGGACGATTTGGATTACATTAAAATCCCGCTGGACAGCCTGCCCATGCAGCTGTTAAACGAGGATGAGAAGGTTGCCGACATCCAGCGCATTATGAATGAATTATCCACAGAGCCCATCGTAAATCTTACCGGCTATACAAACACAGATCTAAAATTAGAATACGGAACTGCCAATATTACCTATCTGATGAAATACGATCAGAACTATACCGTTCTGGCAGGCGCATTGCAACAGTGGGCAGATATTTTATACCAAAAGGACTATCTCGAGGAAACGCGTCAAGTCCTTGAATTTGCCGTGAGCACTCATACAGATGTGAGCCGCAGCTACACTATGCTGGCTGATATCTATGAGAAACAAGGCCATCCTGAGTTGATCCCGCATCTGACAGAGACCGCTGAAACCCTCAATTCCCTGAATAAAGAGGTGATTCTGCGCCATTTGTCAGAGCGCCGCTCTTAATCCTGTCTATCCAACGGCTTGCCTCGCTTCGGGTCAGTCTCTCTATCTCTACATTCATAACTATTTTATGCTGCTCAAGCAGACGATATAACTGTTCTTTTTGTGCTTTTGTGGCAGGGGTATCCCGCTTGATCTGAAAATGCAGGGGTGATGGAAGGAATAAATGACCCGCACCACCCTCCTGCGCCTCCTTTTCATAAAAAAGCTCCACAAGCTTATGATACAGAAAATGTGTGGCTCTCGCATCCTCCAACGCCCTGTGCGCATGATGCTCAATCTGATAATATTGACAAAGGTAATCCAAACTGCGATGCTCCAAATCCGTCAGATATTTACGGGCGATTTTCAGGGTGTCTATAGCATTTTTTTCAAAAGACAATTTCTTGTCCACCGCGGCTTTCTTTAAAAAAGAATAATCAAACAAAATACTATGCCCCAAAAGTGGTAAATCCCCGAGGAAATCTATCACCGTGGGCAGAATGTCCTCAATGTACGGCGCCGACTGCAGCTGCTCGTCCCGAATGCCTGTCAACTGCACAATGTGCTCGTCCAATGCTCTGGCAGGATTGACAAAGGTTGAAAAAGTTTCCGTAATCCGCCCGTCTATCACCTTGAGAGCACCGATCTCAATGATTTTATCCTGCTTGGGATGCAAACCAGTGGTCTCCAAATCTATGCTGATGTAAGTGTCCACGATAGGGGTTGTTGACATTTCAGTGATTTCCTTCCTAACTGTTACTATGGATGAGGGTTGTCCCTGCCTCATAGGTCAGAGGATTGCGGGCATTGTAATCAAAAAGGATATAATCCGGCATGTTGCCCGCCAGAGCTTCCGCCTGTAATTCTTCAAATGTAAAATGATGATAAGCCTTCATCCTTTCTCTATCCCACACAGGGTAGAAAAAGGGCTCCAAATGCGTCATCTTACTCATTTGCTTCCAATCATAAGCCTCGTATGACGGCAGATAGACCCGATTTTGCTCCTCTGTCTGATAGAACTCCCGAATCCTTTGTCTGGCAGAAGCGTCTATATCCATGGCAAATTCGGGACGGCTCTTTGGCTTTTCCCGCAAAAACATGTCATATGTCAACAGTTCCTGATAGATTTTTCTATAGGCATTGTCATATCGCAGCGCAAACGCAAGCAACACATGATAACGATAGACTCTGGCGGGGCTTTGATTAAAAAACCCCTGCTCCCTGTAGAAGTCCGCAAGAGCCTCATACATGGCAAAGGGGCTTTCAAATGCCTGCTCCAAGAAGGACAGCGTGTGAACAAACTGACCACTATTGTAATATTGTTCCACCATCTCCTCGATTCCCTTTAAACGCAGTACATCTTTATAAGAAAGCCACTTAGTGTAGAGCACTTCATATGGCGGCTTGGAAAGATGGCAAATGCCAAATTCATCCGCTCTCTCTGCTATGGGGGAGCCCTTTAATACTTTCAGGAAGCCAAGCTGAAGCTGCTCCGGATTCATGGCATAGACACGATTAAAGGAATTCCCAAAGCTCTCGTAATCCTCATAGGGAAGTCCGGCAATCAGGTCAAGATGCAGGTGAACATTCTGTCTCTTGTGAATGGCAGCGACAACTGCTTCTAATTTCTCTATATCTGCCCTCCGATTGACCGCCTCCAGCGTCTTAGGATTGACGGACTGCACTCCAATCTCCAACTGCGCTAAACCCGGCCGCATTCGACCCAGCAGTGCGATCTCCTCCTCCTGTAGAATATCGGCAGAAATCTCAAAATGAAAATTTGTGACGCCATTGTCATGTTCTTGGATATATTGCCAAATCGCTTTCGTATGTCCGTGATCGCAGTTGAAGGTTCTGTCCACGAATTTGACCTGTTTTACCCGATTGTCCAGAAAAAACTGCAATTCCTTTTTCACAACATCCATATCCCGCAGGCGCACCTGTCTGTCAACAGAGGACAGACAATAACTGCAGCGATAGGGACATCCCCTGCTGGTCTCATAATAGATAATCCGATTGGCAAACTGTTCCGTGTGGTCATAAAGAAAGGGCAGCGCAGTCAAATGAATCAGCTCCCTGACAGGCGTATAGCCGTCCGGAAGACACAACCCGGGGATATCCGACAGATTTTGCACGTTATAAGCCTTTGTCCCGTTTATCTTCGACTGTGCCACATACCACTGTAACAGTTCCTTGAAGGTAGCCTCCCCTTCTCCCACCATAATGCCCTTCACATGGGGAAACTGTTCCAAAATCTCTAGCCCATTATATGTCACCTCCGGCCCGCCCAGCCAAAGATCCGTGTGGGGTAAAAGCTTAGGACATTCCTGGAGCAGCTCCTGAATTATATTCCAGTTCCAGATATAACAGGAAAACCCGACAACGTCGGGTTCCCTCATATAAATATCCGCCAAAATATCCTGTATCTGTTGATTGATGGTATACTCCACCAGTTCAATATAAGGCGTCAGCTCGTCCCCCGCATACGCCCGCAGGCTGTATATCGCCGGATTGGAATGAATGTATTTTGCGTTGACCGCCACAAGTAAAAATTTCATAAGACATCCCCGTCTCTTTTCTCCAAGACCTGTCGAATCCGTCTCTTTAAATCCGCCCCGTCAAAGGGTTTGACAATATAATCCACGATGCCCAGACGATTACCCTGCTGTGCCACGTCCTCGTCATTGGCGGCGGTCAGAAAGATTACTGGCAATGTTTGTCCGTTGTCCAGCTTGCGGATCTCTTCTAAAGTCTGTATGCCATCCATATCTGGCATCTGAACATCTAAAAGCATTAAATCCGCCTGTGCACGGCTCAAATATTTGATCGCTCTTGCACCCGCAATCATTGGTATCACATCATACTCGTCCTCAAGCGTCTGCTCAATCGTCGCCAAATTCACCGCATTGTCATCCACTGCCAATATTATAGCTTTTTCCATAAATCCCCATACCTTTCCACTGTCATCCCAAATCCTGTATTAAAGCCTCCAAAATATCCTCCGCCTCGCTATGCTCATACATTTTTAACAATACCTGCACCTGTTCCAGCCGTGCCCGAACCTCCTCGGGGATGGCATGATCCAGCAGCCCCTCCACACTTTTTGCGGCATCCTTTGCCTTGAAGGAGGAAAGTTTTTGATATGCTTCCTCAATCCCTGCAAGCATCCCGGCTGTCTCGATGGGAGCCAGCTCCTTTACCTCTTTCTCCGCAAACTGTCCGAATTTCTGCTGTTCCAGCACGCGTTTGATCTCTTCCAGACAATTGTTGTAACATGTAAACAGAGCTTCCTCGTTCTCCCTGATGTATGTAATATCCGAAGCCTTGCCCGCCATCTCATGCTGTTTTGCAAGCGCTGACAACTTATTCGCACCAATATTGGCGGCGGCTCCCTTCAAACCATGTACCTCAATGGCATATCGTTCCATGTCCTGTTTATCAATCAATTCCTTTAAGAGTCCCGCCCTCTTCATGCCATCCGTGTAAAACAGATCTATCAATTCCAGATAAACCTCTATACCGCCCTGTTGCATTACCGAAGACACTACATCCACGTCGGTCATAAATAATTTGATCAAATCCGCTTCCACTGTAATCATCTCCCTCTTTCGGATAATGCAATCATATCATACTTTGTATTTATTTGCCAATATAATCTGTCTGAAACAATTGAAAGAAGATTCAGAACATGATATATTGACTGAATAAAGGCAATGGCTTTAATTATGAAAACCATCAATCATGAACCGAAAGGAAGATTATGAAATATGCATATTAGAAGACAGCAAACCATTCCAAAATTTATATTGGGGTTGGCTCTGATTCTCGCTCTATCCCTGACAGCCTGTGCGGACTATCAATCAACACAAGCACCCATGATTGAGTCCCTTGAACCAGAATCATCAAAATCCCCCATGGAAGAGATTCCAGAGTCAGCGGCCTTGTTGGAGGAGATTTCCGAAGTAGAAAATGACACATCTGTCATAGAATCGGAGGAAATCACCATTACCATCACCGCCGCCGGGGACGTGACTATGGGCAATTATGTGGGGCAGGATTATACATGGTCTTTTCGTGAAATGTATGACAACACAGACAATAAGGGGTATTTTTTTGAGAATGTATATGACATCTTCTCCCAAGATGACATGACAATTGTCAATTTTGAGGGGGTACTCACCTTCTCAGAGGAGCTGAATCCCGGCAGAACTTTTAATATCAAAGGAGACCCGGAATATGCCAATCTTCTGACCTATGGCAGCGTGGAGGCAGTGAGTATGGCCAACAATCATCGGCTGGATTTTGGAGAGAATGGCACCAAAGATACCTTGGCAGCGCTGGAACCTACGGGAATCGTCTATGCTTATGACAACAATGTTGGGATTTATGAGACCAAGGGGGTCCGTATCGGATTCGTGTCAGTGAACGAGATCGGCTGGGGCAAGGGGATAGAACAGCTGATGAAAAACGGAATTGCTAAATTACAGGAGGAGGAGGTTGATTTGATTCTCGCCTGCTGCCATTGGGGAATTGAAGGAGATTTCTATCCCACGGACTACCAACAGGAATTCGGACGGGAATGCATCGACTGGGGCGCTGATCTGGTGATTGGGCACCACCCCCATGTACTGCAGGGTGTGGAGGAGTATCAGGGGAAATATATCATCTATAGTCTGGCGAATTTCTGTTTTGGCGCAAATAGAAATCCCGTAGACAAAGATACCATGATTGTACAACAGACATTCACTTTCATAGATGGGGAGAAGCAGGAGGAAACTGAGTTCCGGATAATTCCCTGCTCCATCTCTTCCACCTCTTCCAGAAATGACTACAGACCAACCCCTGCCGAGGGAGACGAAGCTTCCCGCATTATCGGCCGCCTGAATGAATACAGTGAAGGGTTTGGTCTGCAGTTTGATGAAAATGGTTATGTGTGTCGGTAAGGCTTATTCCGCCATTGCCTGTAGTATCCCGCTGATAACATTCTGGTACTCGGCAATGAATACCCCATGCTTTTCCTCTATCAACATCCAATTCTCCTGTCGTGCTGCCTCTTCCAGCACGCGGGCACTCTCTGACAAATCAGAGAATCCGATATTTAGGGATGAACTCTTGATACCGTGAACCAGAATTTGATAATTTTTTATATCTTTCTGCTCATAACAGTGATTGATTTCGTCTCTTTTATCATTGTCGCAAAAAGTCTGCAAGATGGATATGTACACATCTGAATTCTGACCACAATAAGAGAAACCCGAGGAAAGATCCACGTGAGGATACTCTTGAAATAATTTCTGCAAAACCATGAAATTATTCAGAGCTTTTGCATCCAAAAACTTACCGCCCGCCACTGCCGTATCTGTGGATGCTTCCTGTTTCTCCGGCTCTGTAACCACCGGCTGAATCTTATCCTGAGGCAAAAATTTTAAAATCATTTGTTCCAGTTTCACGCCCTGTACAGGCTTGGGAAGATAGTCCGCAAAACCAGCCTGCAAATATTGCTCCCTGACACCCGTGATGGCATTGGCAGTCAACATGATCACCGGCGTATCTTTGTTGAGGGACTCTTCGGATTCTTTCATTCGGGCATAAGTCTCCATTCCATCCATCTCCGGCATCATGTGATCCATGAAAATGATATCATATGCATTTTGCGCCACCATAAGAAGACATTGCTCGCCGCTCTGGACGGTATCCACCCGCACCTCTGTCTCCTTCAGAAGATTCACAATCACCTTTAGATTGACTTCCACATCATCCACCACCAGAATCCTTGCATTCCGCGCCTTAAAGCTCTGCTGATATCCGGCATTGGTCTGACCAATCTCCTGATATCGCTTGTGGTAATCGCCCATGGGCGAATCGTCAACAATCTTTTGTGGTACTATGACTGTGAAAGAGGAACCCTCACCATAGATACTTTGTACCTGGATCTCCCCGTGCATCAGATCCACCAATTGCCTGCTGATAGCAAGTCCCAGACCCGTGCCCTCGATATGCCGATTTTGCTCCAAATCAAAACGTGTAAACTGGGAGAAAAGATCTTTCATATTCTCCTCTTTAATGCCTATACCGGTATCCTTGACCGTAATCACAAAAGAAAATGTACCCTGATTTTGCTGCCGGTCAACGGATAAGATAATATTTCCCTGCTTAGTATACTTGACGGCGTTGGACAGAAAATTAGTGACCACCTGGCGAAGCCGCACCTCATCCCCCCGCAGCTGGGAAGGAAGTTCAGGATTACACTCAACTTTCAATTCCAATCCTTTCCTCTCCGCCCTTTCGGCAATCATATTGTAACAATCATGAATAAAGGAAGAAGTGTCATAATTTGCCTCCACGACCTCCAGCTTGCCGGACTCAATCTTGGAGATATCCAGCACATCATTGACCAGATACAGGAGGGAATTACCCGCAGAGTAAATACTTTTGGCATACTCTTCAATCTGTGGGTTTCTATTCTCACGCAGTATCATTTCATTCATACCCAAAATCGCATTGATGGGTGTCCGGATCTCATGGGACATATTGGCAAGAAAAGCGCTTTTGGCAATATTGGCAGCCTCCGCCTGATGTTGTATCTCCTTGCTGGTTCTGGCAAAATCTATCAGCTTATTCTTTTGCCCCTCTGTCATATCAAGAACCTTACTCGCAACCGATCCCACAATCATCAAGATACAAACGGCAATCATCCCCTCAGGAAAAATCCAGACTTGATCCGCCGTGTTATTGGTAGTCAAAAAATGCTTTACAGTTGCGAGCACCGTGCCCACAACACTAAAAGTTGTCACCCGTCTGCACAGTTTTTTATCCCCGAACACGGTAGTCATACAGATCGGTATACAATAAATACTCAATGCAGAAAAAAACGCACAATGTGTCACACTGATCACCATACTGATCAGAAGCATGGCATATACAGGGATGAGATTCTGCCGCATCTCTGTGTTATCCTTCCGCAGACGATTCCTGATGGCGTTTGCTGTCAATATGATCAGCACATTCAAGATAGAGGGCAATATCAAATATAAAAACAAATAGACACCTGTGGATTCTTCAATCAAATTCCCATAATACAATATGACAAAAAAAACACATTCCATCAGGAACGCAACTCCCACAAAAATGCAGTCCATACGGAAAAACATCTCTCTCCACTTGACATAATCCGGCATAATAGCCAACATTTCTTCGTCCATCTGCGTACAAAACTCCTTTTACTCTGCTTCCTCTTTTGGCTCAAATAGCTTTTCTTTCAAATACTCTTTGTTTGCCTCAAAATCTACCTCCAGCACCGCCATTCCCCGTATATCCGCATTCCTATAGGTTCCCTCCGCGGGAATACTGCCCTGCTCCATATCATAAAGAAACAGCTTGGGCGCCATCAGGCTTAAGCAGTAACACTCCCACTGGGTCAGATTGGTAGTCAAGTTCGGCATCAGCCCGTCAAACAATTCTTTGGGATTCGTAACCACAGCCAAGGGCAGCTTGTGGATTACTTCCCCCAAAACCTTTCTCT
Source organism: uncultured Lachnospiraceae bacterium (assembly GCA_947175035.1). Taxonomy (GTDB): domain Bacteria; phylum Bacillota; class Clostridia; order Lachnospirales; family Lachnospiraceae; genus Acetatifactor. Next base: position 50,824 of record CAMWLG010000008.1, read on the forward strand.
GGCGTTCCGTCCTGCCAAAGTCCGTGCCAATATAACGATTGCGGGTGTAAGCCAGCGCTTGAGGCCCGTTCAAATGCACCATACCTTCCATCGTGGTATCCATATAATCCGTGCCAAACTCCTTGCCGGTCAATTCATTATATTCATTCAGGTATCCGTTCACCAACTCCAACTCCGCTGAGGTCAGTTCCAGATCCACGCCTCCCACCGCATCCACCAGATTGGCAAAGGCTTCAAAATTGACCGACACATATCTATTCACTTTGATGTCCAGATTCTTCTCCACCGTCTCCATGAGAAGTTCCGCGCCGCCGTAAGAATAAGCCGCATTCAGCCTGTTTCCGTCATGCCCCGGAATATCCACATACATATCCCGCAACAAGGAAGTCATGTGAATCTGCTTGGTCTTGTCGCTGATGGACAATAAAATCATGGCATCAGAACGCCCGTCCTCACCATTCTTTCTGGAATCATTCCCAATCAAAAGAATGTTGATGACCCCATCTTCCTTCATGGATTCGGATGCAACGCTTTCTATCTCCCGATAATTCAGTTTGCTGTATACCACTCCCACCAAATAATACAGACCCACGGCCAACAGTGCAAAAACTATGGCAGCTTTGATCAGAAAACCTTTGATACGGAACTTTTTTTTGCCGTCCTTCTTTGACTTTCCCTTTTTTGAATTTTTCTTTTTTAAATTTTTCTTTTTTGAATCTATCTGTTTTGAACTTACCTGTTTTGACCGTCTTTTTTGACGCTTCTTTCTATCCCAGTCTTCCTCATAGACCTCATGTGTCTCACGGCGCGTTCCCCGATTTGAACTGCCTCTCCTAGTGCTTCCTATAATATCAATCTCCCTTTCGTTCTCCTGCTTCTGCTTCCGATTTAATGGAATCATTTGGAGCTCCTTTTGCGTCTCTCCTGGCTGCTCCGCCATCTCCTGACGTAAAAATTCCTCCAATCCCTGTTGAATGCGTTCCATATCATTCATAAATCATTTAATCCCCGCAGTCCAACACATCAAAGGCCTGTCCGGTTGCCCAAGGACTTCCCACATCACAACGCCCATGGTGGTATTTACGCGAAATGACACTCCCGTCACCTTCTGTCACCTGAAGCTTCATCCGGCTCCCGCCAGACTCAGTATAGTTGTCCAACAATCGGATAATATCATCCACAGAAGAAGCGTCTGCCTCCACATATTTCTTATTTGATTCCTCTATCAGATTCATAGCTTTACACCCTCCCAATCTGCTATCATTATAATTCCAGTTCTGCAAAAAAATCTCCAGCCTGTTCCTGCTCCATCTGCACCTTCATCAGATACGCCCGTATCTCCGGCTCCTCTTTGGGAAGCTTTTTTAACAGCCGTCCTGCCATCTTTCGGGTAAGTCCCCCCGCCTGATGCCATATCTTATAATAACGGATATCCCTGCCATAGTGCTCCTCATCCTCAATAAAAAGCTCCTGCACCAGATAAGTATGACGCACCAGAATACCATGCATAAACACCCTCAGCTCATCCTTCAGCCCCGTGTCATACAAAAGCCTTTGGAAAACAAGTCTGATCTTGTTCTTCCGATGCTGCAATATATAGTCCGCCCGCTGGTCGTCCACATCCTCCACATCAAACCAGCCGATAAAAGCCGGCTCAAATCCCGTGTCATCCGGCCTTTTCAGGAAAATCCCCAAAGCGTCATCATAGGCGGCAAGCCATCTCATCTGTCCTCTTCTGTCCCCTATCAGGGCAATATCCTCCAGTCTCTCCTGAGGAAAAAATCGAAACATGGACGCTAAAAACTCAGCAATCCCAGGCACAGCATCCTGCTCCTCCGTACCGATCGCCCTAAGCTGTACCCGTTCCAGACTCTCACACCCCAGAAATATCTGTTTGCCAAACTTAATATCCTTTGCGGGAAGCACAATCTCCCGCAGATTCTTCATATAGGCAAATCCCCAATCCTCCACCGCTTCCAGAGAATTGGGCAACACCAGCTTTTCAATAGATTTGCAGCTCAAAAAGGCCTTACTCGCAATCACAGCAAGTGGCCTTCCTCGAGACCCTGCAGACAAAACTACCTCTTTATCCTGCCCGTCGTATTTTTCATATCTTTCGTAATCCACGGGCAGCACCTCCTGTCCACATAGCTCTGCCCCTGTGGACATTATAGCACAAATGTATTATGCGGGGCAATACTTCAAGCTTATTCCCGGCTATACTCCAAAGGAATCTGATATGTCTCCTCATAAATCCTTTTCCACAACGCATAATTTTCCGTTTGCATCTTCATGGCATTCTCCGCTTTGGATCTTCCGTCCTCGGGCCAAATCGGCGCGCCCACATGCACCGTGTATTCCTGAACGGGAAAACCATAGTCATCCGGCACTTCTGTATCTTTCATCGTGATAAAACAGGGAATTACGGGCACATTATTTCCCGCCGCCAACTTATAGGCGCCGCTTTTTAAAGGCTTTGGCTTACGATAATTCCACCACATACTCTGCTCCGGGTAAATCAACACAAAATGTCCCTCCTGCAAAAGAGTGTTTACCGCCTCCATGAATTTCTTCATTGTCTTGTAATTGGAGCTTAGGGGCAAAGTATTGCAATTGCGCATAAGATACCCGTAGAAGCCTGGAAAATTTGTATAATTTCCCTCTCGAATCACACGATAAAGCTTGCGCTTTTTTTGTTTGGACTGTTCATATACCATATGGATAATAAAACTATCCAGGGCACTGAAATGATTACAGGTAATGACAGCACCGGACTTTATCCCCTTTAGGTTCTCTATACCCCTGATTTCCTTTACCACCAGTTGTTTTTTATAGATCAACCATCTCATGAACCATCTTGCCATGCCGAAGGCACCACGCGTCCGCATTTGCTCCCGCCAAGTTTTATTCAGGTAATCAATATTTTCCGGCAAAAGCGGGATGGTAGGCGGATCCTCCTCCACGTCCTCGTCAAATCGCCCCTCTCTTTCATATTGCGCAATTCTTTCCAAAATTATTTGTCTTTCACCAGATAAAGAGGATTTCTTTTTCATAAGCCTCCTGTAATTATTTTCATTGTCAATCTCAGACATTGCAAGGCGAAATAGATTCTCTTCCGCCAAAGTATCTCTCTGCCGGTTTTCCTCTGTATAATTTTGCAATTCATACAATAATAATTCATAGTCTGCCGTCTCCCCAGCATATTGCCAAAAATATTCCGCCAAAGGATGCTCCTTGTAATGCCATGGCTTGTAGGCAAGATTATAGTGAATGACGGCGATATCCTTTTCCTCACAGGGCATTTTGCCATATACCTGCACATTCCACCTTGGCTCAAGCCAGCGCAGTTGATCTTTGCAAAGCACATTCAGATAATCCTGATCCTGTGCAAACACAAAAGTATATGTATTGATCAGCTCCTCAAATTGGTCTAACAATTTATTCTGTCGAAAATAATCGCAATTGATCAGCATCATCCCCGCATTAAAATAACTGTTCCTGTCAATTCCAAGTACTTCCTCCGCATATCTGCCAAAAATTTCCGTCTGCCCGATTACTTGATCCCGCACCACGCCAAGACAGGCTCTCTCCAATTTCGTATCATAGAGCTCAGCGATGTCCTTCAAGATAATCATATCACTATCCAGATAGAGCACCTTATGATACTCTGGGAATTTATTCGGAATAAACACCCTAAAATACGTGGTGATAGAATAATAATCTCTGATGTGCAGGCGGCTTTGCAGACCTGCCAGCTCCATTCTCACATCCTCAAATGTGATTGTAAATTGCTCTGTGGCCAGAGCATAAACTTTTTGCCTGCTTTTCTCGGAAATATCCGTACAGAGAATATGCACATGATATTGATGATCTTGAGAAGCATTGACAATCAAAGACCTTAATGCCACACAGGTATATTTGATAAATCCCTCATCACAAGCGAAAAAAATAGGAATGATATCATGATTTTCTGCAATCTCCCTCATTGAAACCTCCTGTTCCAAACCGCTCATATGCTTTTTTCAGAAAAATATATTCCTGTAAAATATCCTCAAAACAAATATAATGAAACACACTGAGCATTCTGCCCACCTGCCACTGTTTGATATTCTCCGTGTGAGGATAGGGCAGATAGAAAAGTCTTCTGGAAAAATGTCTTACCACTGTATGCTTATGCAGGAACTTTTGGTCATTGAACCTCTGGGGCAGTATCTTTTTCCGAAAAGTGCTGCGATAGATGGCACTCTGGTCTGCAAATACAAGTTTCCTATGCCTGATCAGCTCCCTCGCTTTCTCAAATAATCCCGTCTCCCGTATCTTTCTCATATTCAAAAGGAGCACCCCTGCATTGATATAATTGGGATTCACAAGATATTTGCCGTAATGATCCCTTGCCGCTGCATATTCATAATCTTCCACATCAATGTCATACAAAAGACTGATATCCCGCCGAAACAGGATATCTACATCCAGATACAAAAGCTTGTCCGGCATGCAGGGCAGTAGATCCGCAAGCAGACGAAGAAGCGTATAGGGCGAACAATAGGCATTCTCATTAGGACAACCCTTAAACTCCCGCTCATAAAGCTTTGTTACATCCACACGTTCCACCCTGTTCTCCGGATGGTATGACTGTGCTATCTGCCCTAAGTATTCTGCCTGCGACCTGTCGATAGACATATATTGCGACATCCCTTGTCTGACGCATATATCCATCGTAAAAATATAAAAGCAAAAGGGTTCCCTGCTCTCCGTCCGCATCAGTATTGACAGCATACAGGAGAGAATCCCGTCAAAAACCTTTTTATCCCCGCAAAATAATATATTTTTCATTCCTTCCACTCTTATCTGTCAATTTGAGACTTTGATATATTTAATCCGCTCTATACGATTCTCCCTGCTGCGCTCTGTCATGGCTGCATAGACCCTGTCCCGCAATTCCTTCCTCTGCTGCCTGCCTTTTAACCTATCATCCCCATAAAAAGGCCCATCCACATAAGTCACAATATCAACTCCTTTTCCCCTCCTTCGTCTTTGATATGTGTTGGTAAAACAAAATACCGGAACATGAAATTGCAGAGGATACCTGAAAGAAGCCTCCGAGAAAGGCCTGATCTTGGTATAATATGGCCAGATATGCGCCTCTGGATAAATTACTACACAATTTCCTCGCTCAATCTCCCTCTGTACTGCCTCGATAAAATTCCGGGCCGCCACTTTGTCATCTGGAAGGGGCAAAGCACCCAGACAAGGTGTGATTCTCCCCAAGATCGGCATGGATACATTGTTGGGATGTACTATGACATAAGCGTCCACAGGATCACACACCATAGAAGGTATCAACGCGTCTGCCAGCGCATGAGTGTGATTGCCATAGAGGAAAAACCCTGTTCGACCGCTCTCCACAAAAGTCTTGTCTATCATATCCCGATTCACCACACAATGATGGAATTTGTAGTGCAAAAAAAGCCTTGCAAGTGGTTTGGCACACAAAGAATACAAGATTCGATGCCCAATCCGCCTGCAAAGCTTCCCATTGTCATAAGAATAATTTTGGTCGATTCGCCGGGATTGAATCTTTGCTCTGGAAAATTCGTCCTCCAATTCATTTTGATAATAGATAATTTGCTGTTTTTCCTTCATAGATACAAGCATACCCATATCAGAACATTTCATTCCAAACCTTCAAAAATGATTGTCAAAAAGCCAATGGGAATAAGAAAAAATGTAGCGTAATCCACAATATCATGTTATAATACATGTGTATATGTTTTTGCTTTCCATTTACATAAAAGCTTTAACATAATTCATAAATGACGCAGATTAAACAAGACGGGAGGTAACAAAATACTATGAAGGGTTACAGGATGATGTCAGTGGCGCTCGCCGCTCTGCTGGTAGCAGGTTCTCTATGTGGCTGTGGGAGCGGGGCTTCGTCAAAGAGAAGAACAATAGGTGTGGTAGAGAATAATTCCAGTCAGACAAACAAAGTTTCAGAGCCTGAGCTGAAAATGGTTATCGCCTCCAACCAGACTTCTCCAGACAATCCCTATCATTTTGGGTTGCAGACTTTTAAAGAAGTTGCGGAAGAGCTTTCCGGCGGCACGATCGAGGTGGTGTGCAGCGACGGTGATGTGACGGAGGATGAAAATGAATTGGTTCGTCTTCTGGACGAAGGGGAACTTCAAATGATCGTGTGTTCCCCGGGATTTATGGCATCGGCAGGTGTGTCAGAGATCAACATGTTGTCCCTGCTTTATCTGTTTAACGGATTCAGCCATTGGGAAGCCGCCGTGGACGGAGAATTCGGCTCCACAATGTCGGATTTGATTTTGCAGAAGACGAATAACAAATACCGTATCATGGGATATTGGTCTGCGGGTGTGCGGGATTATTATGGCAAACAGCCCATCACCACGGCAGCTGATGTCGAGGGATTAACCATTCGTACCCAGATTTCCGGCGTGGTATATGACTATTGGACAGGGATTGGCGCACAGCCTGTCAATGTGGGCTGGGGTGATTTGTATGACGCTCTGAAAAATAACGAAGTGGATTCTGCTGAAAACGATTATACCAATTTCATGTTAAAGCAACATCATACGACACCAAACGGAAAATATATTTGTGAGACACATCATGATTATACCACGCGTCTGTTTATTATGAACGGCGATTTCTATGACAGCCTGACAACCGAACAGAAAAGCTGGATTGACACAGCCGCTCTGGCTGCCACATTGCAGGAGCGCTCCGTAACCTATGAGATGATGGATGACTCTAAAGCGCAATGTATTGCTGAAGGTGCGGTAGTTACTGATTATGAGCATATGGATATTGATAGCTTTAAGGCGCCCGCCATTGCGATTCAAGATAACTATGCCAGTGAAAACGGTCTTACGGATTATCTTGAAATGGTTCGCCGTGCACGATAATTTATCATACAGGGAGGTGTGATTGTGGATACAATGGATACAAACAAGACAGAGAAAGAAAAATCTGCAATGGGAATTAAAATCAAATTGATTATTGGTTTTGCGATTCCACTCATTTGTGCCATCGTGATTGGCATGGTGGCGTATTCCTTGGCAGCAGCAGGTATGACTTCCAATTATGAGGATTCCATGTCAAAAGCAATGATCATGGCGGTGGAATATTTGGACTTTGGTTTTAAATCTGCCGTTTCAGAGTCGGAACAGCTCTATTACAATACGGATTTGATGAAATGGGCAACAGGTGCAGTCTATAATGAATGGACTAACCAGGAAATTATGGAGGCTGTTGATTTAGATTTGAAAATAAAGCAAGATGGAAACAAGTTTGTCAACCATATGCATATTATTCCCAGCAGTAGTCAATTAATTGTGTCAACCTATGATGACACGATAGATGTTTCCGGATATTATGAAGATTTGGCGGATCATGAAGAAGCCTCCTGCCTCGACACACTGAGAGGAAATTGGATTGGCACTCACAGCTACATTGACAGCCAATTAAAAGAAAAACACAGCGAGTACGATCCCGGCAGCTATGCCTGCTCCTACATTCGCCCTCTCGCAACAAAACATGCGTGTATTGTTGTGGATTACAGCAGTGAAGCCATAGCAGATATTTTGCGGGAACTCTCCCTTGGTGAAGATGGTCTGGCAGCTTTTGTGACTGCGGACGGAAGAGAATTGTTGCTTCAGGACAATGAGATTGTAATGGACAGTGAGTTTTCCTTTGTGAACCAAAACTACTTTACAGAAGCGATGGCTGATCCTGCAGCAACCATTATCGATTATGTACAGTACAACCATCAAGAGTATTTGTTTATGGTAAGCAAGAGCCATGAGAATGGTTCCGCCATCTGTGCTATGGTACCGGTAAGCATGGTCAATGCGGGAGCCGTCACCATCAGGAACATCACAATCGTCATCGTGATCATCTCCTGTGCTATCGCGGTACTTGCGGCAATATTTATCATCAGCGGTATTATTTCTACCATCGGTCAGATTAGTAAGAAGCTTCAAGTAGTGTCCAATGGTGATTTGACTGTAAACATCAACACAAACCGTAGGGATGAATTCAAGATTCTGGCAAGGAATATTGCCACTATGGTACATAATTCCAGAAATCTGGTATTACAGGTGTTAAAGACAACAGAGAATGTTTCCTCCTCCACAGCAACGCTTTCAGATGCGTCCGAGGTGCTGACGGATGTAAGTAATCAAATTACAGTTGCCGTAGACGAAATGAACATAGGATTGAACCAACAGGCACGTGCCTCACAAGACTGCCTCAACCAGATGGATGAGCTGTCACAGAGAATCACAGTTGCTGTCAACACTGTGAAAAAGATGGATGGCATTACCAGCGACACGAAAAATGTTATTTCAGATGGTATATCAACCATGGATGAGCTGTCAGGCAAAATGGCTGATACCACAAATATCACAAGAAATGTTACTTCCAATGTCAAGGATTTGGAAGGCAGCCTGGCTCAAGTAGAAAAATTTGTTGACACGATTAACGAGATTGCTGAGGAAACCAGCTTGTTAGCTCTCAATGCGTCCATCGAAGCTGCAAGAGCAGGAGAAGCAGGAAGAGGCTTTGCAGTGGTTGCTCAATCAGTAAGTTCCTTGTCAGATGGCACAATCGAAGCAGCAAAACAGATTCAAGAAGTAATGTTCCAGATTAAGGAATATGCCGAGAAGACCGTAAACGTAGCTCTTGACGCGGAGGAGATTGTTTCCAAGCAGTCCGAGACAGTGAACAATACCATCCATGTATTCTCTGATATGAATGGATACTTGGAGAACCTTGTCACAGAAATTATCTCTTTGGAAAAGACTGTTGAAAGTATGGAGCAGCACAGAAATAACACGATGGCATCAATCGAAAGCATCACAACCTCCTCAGAGCAGACAGCTGCTTCTGTTTCCACAGTGAACGATTCCTTGAAGAATCAGATGACAATGATCAGCAATTTGCACAGTTCTGCAGAGGAATTGGAAGGTAGAGCAAGAGAATTGACAGAAGCCGTGAATGCGTTTAAGATTAAATAAGAAAAGTTATCCGCAAAATTAATTGCAATGTTGCAAATTTAGGGGAACCCCACCAAGGGTTCCCCTATTTTACCACAGGAGGTTATTATGCCGGACCAACAGGCCTTTCAGGCGGCGAAAGATAAAATTATAGGCGTGGACAGACAACGTCTGGGCATTGGAACGCTCTCCGAGAAGACTGTCCACGCTATCTTGAAGAATTATTACCAGCCGGATGAGGATCATCAGGAGATTCCCATAGAGAATTATGTGGCTGATATTTATACAGACGGGGAAATCATAGAGATTCAGACCAGACAGTTTAATAAATTGCGGAACAAGCTTACAACTTTTCTGCCTCTCTATCCTGTCACCATTGTCTATCCCATTCCAAGGGAAAAATGGGTCATCTGGATTGATGAGGAGAGCGGAGAATTAAGTAAACCACGTAAATCTCCCAAAAAAGGAACCCCCTATACCGTTTTTCCAGAGCTGTACAAAATCAAACCCTTCCTGAAAAACCAAAATCTTCGCCTGAAACTGGTACTTATGGATATGGAGGAATATAAGCTTTTGAACGGTTGGAGCAAGGATAAAAAAAAGGGAGCCAGCCGCTACGACCGAATCCCTACAAAACTAATTGATGAGGTGGAAATCAATTGCCCCGAAGATTATATGCAATTTGTGCCCTATGAGCTGGAAGGAGAATTCACCACCAAAGAATTCGCCAAAGCTGTACATATTCCCTCCGCTCTGGCAGGTACAGTAGTCAATATCCTTTGCTATATGGATATCATTGAACACATAGGAAAAAGAGGCAGGGCATATTTATATCAAGTGAAAGAAATACACTAGGATATCACTGCTCAGGCAACTTACACAAATCCGCCCATTCCGCCCCAGGACAGGAACGCTCTAACTCCTCAATAGTCAGTCTCACACAACTGCTCGCGCTGCCTGCTGCCGGAAGTGCCATCTCAAAACGCTTCATGGACTCATCCAGATATACTTCCGTCTTTCCCTCGGGATTGGCATAAGGGCAGACCCCTCCAATAGCATGACCCGTATATTCCACAACTTCTTCCGGAGTCAGCATCTTTGCTTTCATACCAAACTTATCTTTGAATTTGCGGTTATCCACCTTAGTATCACCGCTGGTTACGATCAACACTGCCTTGTCCCCCACCTTGAAGGACAAGGTCTTTGCTATCATAGCAGGAATCACGCCCGCCGCATGAGCGGCAAGCTCTACTGTGGCGCTTGACTCCGCAAATTCCTCCACTTTCCCATCCAAATTAAATTGTTTCAGATATTCCCTGACTGCTGCTACTGACATCTTCAATATCCTCCATAGCGTCCTCCACATTGTCAAATTCCTGATCACCGTTGGAAATTTTCTCTCGAACCTTGGCAATCTGTGCCACCTTGACACCCTCATCCAGATTCATCATTTTCACACCAGAGGTAATCCTTCCTAACGTAGAGATATCCTGCATACGAAGCTGAATGATCACTCCCTCTGTAGTAATCATCATCAACTCATTTTCATCCGTGACAGCCTTGACTCCCACCACGTCGCCTGTCTTTTCGGTAATCTTATAGCACTTGACACCCTTACCGCCGCGCTTCTGGACAGTGAATTCATCCAGATATGTACGTTTTCCAAGACCATTCTCCGACACGATCAACAGGGAATCGCCTTGAACCTGCAGCTGCATACCGATAATCTCATCCCCAGGCGATAGATTCATACCTATTACACCCATGGAAGCTCTTCCGGTGGGACGTACATCCGTTTCCTTGAATCGTATACACATACCTTGCTTTGTCACAAGGAAAATTTCACTATTTACATCTGTGGTTTTTACTTCAATCAGTTCATCATCATCCCGCAAATTGATCGCAGCAAGCCCGTTTTTCCGCACATTGGAGAAATCCGCAAGGGGAGTCTTCTTTACAATTCCTCTTTTCGTCACCATAAAGAGATATCTGTCCGCATCATATTCTTTAATGGGAATCATAGCAGTGATCTTCTCTCCAGGCTGTAATTGAAGGAGATTGATCACAGCTGTTCCTCTGGCGGTTCTGCCTGCTTCCGGAATCTCATAAGCCTTCAAGCGATAAACACGCCCCATATTGGTAAAGAAATTCAGATAATGGTGGGTGGTACTCATCAGCAGATCCTCAATATAATCATCCTCGATGGTCTGCATCCCCTTGATTCCTTTACCGCCGCGATTCTGTGCCTTGAAATTATCCACTGTCATACGCTTGATATAACCCAATCTGGTCATAGCAATTACAGTATTGTCATAAGGAATCAAATCCTCCATGGAGATATCAAACTCATCAAAACCGATAGAACTTCTTCTGTCATCACCATATTTTTGGGCGATGATCATAATCTCTTCTTTAATCACGCCAAGCAATAATTTTTCATCAGCCAGGATAGCTTTCAGCTCTCCGATACGTATTTCCAACTCCTTGTGCTCGTTTTCCAGCTTCTCTCTCTCCAGGCCGGTGAGCGCTCTCAGACGCATGTCCACAATCGCCTGTGCCTGTACATCAGAAAGTTCAAATCTCTCAATTAACCTATCCTTGGCAATCTGAGCGTTCTGGCTGCTCCTGATAATGGAAATCACTTCGTCTATAAAATCCAAAGCCTTGAGCAGACCCTGTAAAATATGATCCCTCTCCTCAGCCTTGTTCAGATCATATTTCGTCCGACGGGTAACCACATCCTCTTGATGCTGCAGATAATATGTCAGCATCTCCAAGAGATTCATGATCTTGGGCTCATTATTGATCAGAGCCAGCATATTTACGCCAAAGGTATCCTGAAGCTGGGTATGTTTATACAATTGATTCAAAATCACATTGGCATTGGCGTCTTTGCGAAGCTCAATGACTACACGCACACCTTCTCTGTTGGACTCGTCACGGATATCTGTGATACCATCAACTTTTTTTAATTTCACAAGCTCGGCAATTTTTATGATTAAATTTGCCTTATTGACCATATAGGGCAGCTCTGTGGCGATAATCTGGCTTTTACCATTGGGCAGGGTCTCGATATTGGTGACTGCACGCACACGAATCTTGCCCCTTCCGGTGCGATAAGCCTCCTCACATCCTCTGGTACCCATAATCATGCCGCCAGTAGGAAAATCAGGCGCCTTCACGATAGAAAGTATTTCTTCTATGGTGGTTTCCCGGTTTTCCTGAACCCTGTTATCAATAATCTTGACCACAGCATTTACCACCTCACGAAGATTGTGGGGAGGAATGTTCGTCGCCATACCAACAGCAATACCAGTGGTGCCGTTCACCAAGAGATTGGGGTAACGGCTTGGCAGAACCACAGGCTCTTTTTCAGTATCATCAAAGTTAGGTACAAAATCAACCGTATCCTTATTAATATCCGCCAATAATTCCATGGAAATCTTGGACAATCTTGCCTCCGTGTAACGCATGGCAGCGGCGCCGTCGCCGTCCATGGAGCCAAAGTTTCCGTGTCCATCCACCAAAGGATATCTGGTAGACCATTCCTGAGCCATATTTACTAACGCCCCATAGATAGAGCTGTCACCATGGGGATGATATTTACCCATGGTATCACCGACAATACGGGCACTCTTACGGTGCGGCTTGTCAGGACCATTATTCAACTCAATCATGGAATAAAGCACACGACGCTGAACCGGCTTCAAACCGTCCCGCACATCTGGAAGCGCACGGGAGGCAATGACACTCATAGCATAATCTATGTAAAATGTCTCCATCCGCTCCTTTAAATCAACCTCGTGTATTTTATCAAAAATATCGTCGTTCATTCTTCCTCCTCATCAGATATCCAAATTCTTCACGAATCTAGCATTCTCTTCAATGAATTCACGCCTGGGCTCCACCTTATCTCCCATCAGAGTTGTAAAGGTCAAATCAAGTTCAGATTCCATCTCCTCGTCATAATTCACACGAAGCAATATACGGCGTTCCGGATCCATAGTAGTCTCCCAGAGCTGTTCTGCATCCATCTCTCCCAATCCTTTGTAACGCTGAATCTTATTATTCTGGTCACGACCTACTTCCTTCAATATTTCATCAAGTTCCTCGTCACTGTAAGCGTACCAAATCTTCTTATTCTTCTCCAATTTATAGAGAGGAGGCTTCGCAAGAAACACATGACCCTGTTTAATCAGTTCCGGCATAAAACGATAGAGGAAGGTAAGCAGCAAAGTACTGATATGCGCACCATCCACATCCGCATCCGTCATCAGAATAATCTTGTTATACCGAAGCTTCGTGATATCGAAATCCTCATGAATCCCCGTGCCAAAAGCGGTAATCATAGCCTTAATCTCTGCATTTGCATAAATTTTATCAAGCCTTGCCTTCTCCACATTTAAAATTTTACCACGTAAGGGTAGGATTGCCTGTGTAGCACGGGCACGGGCAGTCTTAGCACTTCCTCCTGCAGAATCTCCCTCAACAATATAAATCTCACAGTTTGCAGGATCTTTATCAGAACAATCCGCAAGTTTGCCAGGCAGGGACATTCCTTCAAGAGCAGTTTTTCTTCTGGTCAAATCTCTGGCTTTTCTCGCTGCTTCTCTTGCTCTCTGGGCAAGAATTGATTTCTCACAGATTGTCTTGGCAACTGAAGGGTTCTGCTCCAAATAATAGGTTAATTGCTCACTGACAATACTGTCAACTGCACCTCGAGCTTCACTGTTTCCAAGCTTTTGTTTAGTTTGTCCCTCGAACTGGGGATCTTCAATCTTCACACTGATAATTGCGGTAAGACCCTCTCTGATATCTTCTCCTGTCAGATTCGGCTCACTATCCTTAAGCAGCTTTGCATTCCTAGCATAATCATTAAATGTCTTGGTCATGGCATTCCGAAAGCCCACCAAATGCGTGCCGCCCTCCGGCGTGTTAATATTATTTACAAAGCTGAATACACTCTCGTTATAGGAATCATTATGCTGGAAAGAAACTTCTACATACACATGATTCTTTTCCCCCTCAAAATATAGAATATCCTCATACAAAGGCTCTTTGCTCTTGTTCAAATAGACCACAAATTCTTTAATACCGCCTTTATAATAGAATTCTATTACCTTCTGCCGATTACCGTTTTCAAGGGTGATATAATGAGTTTTTCCGATTTTTCCGCCCGTTAAAACAGGAACAGGAGAACCTTCCGACGCATCTGCCCCGGCTCTGGATAAAAGCTCGTCTATCTGTTTTCTCTCAAGCTCCTTTTCTGTCACAGTATGATTATCTGTAGAACTGGACACTTCCTTGGATTCTTCGCCATGAGCTTCATGATTCACAGAACTGGATTCCTTCACAGAATCTCCCTCCTGCATTACAGTCTCCTCACAGCGGTTATCCCTGAGAATAATGCGCAAACCCTTTGTTAAAAAAGCCATCTCGCGCAAACGTCTTTTTAAAATATCAAATTCATAAACTGTCGTCTCGGTGAAAATCGTTTTATCCGGCAGAAAAGTAATTGTGGTTCCTGTCTTGTCTTTGGAACAGGTTCCAATCTCTTTCAGAGGATAACACACATGACCTTTCTCATAGCGCTGCTTATAGATCTTACCCTCCTGATAAATTTCAACTTCAAGCCATTCAGAGAGAGCATTTACAACAGAAGCACCCACACCGTGAAGTCCTCCTGACACTTTATATCCCCCACCGCCAAATTTACCGCCAGCATGAAGAATAGTAAACACGACCTCAACAGCAGGAATCCCCGCCTTATGATTAATACCCACAGGAATCCCTCGCCCGTTATCAACCACCGTGACAGAATTATCCTCATTGATGGTCACGTCTATCAGATCACAATAACCTGCAAGCGCCTCATCCACCGCATTGTCTACAATCTCATAGACAAGATGGTGAAGTCCCCTGCTGGATGTGGTACCTATATACATGCCGGGTCTCTTCCTGACAGCTTCCAAACCCTCCAAAATCTGAATTTGGTCTGCTCCATATTCATTTTCCACAGTTGTATTGCTCATGTTCTCTTCGCTCATGCTTCCTCACATTCTGCCTGATCCTCGGCTGGCTGATCATTGGTATGTTTAAACAATATAACTTTCCACACTCTTCTATTTTACCATACTTTTGCAAAAAATGCAGTATTTTAACTCTATAAATAACGTAATATTCGCTTAAATAAGGTCATTTTTTTCCTTTTCAATTTGACTATTCATCAAAGTAACATTTCCGTCGCTTACTTTGAATACACGATTCACTTCAAACCGATTATTCACGAATTCCTCCAAACCCGTGCAAGTAATAATGGTCTGGATATTTCCAATACTATTCAAAAGATAATTTTGCCTGTTGCTGTCAAGCTCGGACAATACATCATCCAAGAGCAATACAGGGCTATCCTTTGCAATCTTTTTCACAAGTTCAATTTCTGAAAGTTTAAGAGACAGAGCAGCTGTTCTCTGCTGACCTTGAGAACCGAATCTTCTGATATCTATCTCTCCGTTCATGATAGAAAAATCATCTCTGTGAGGACCCACGGTGGTCATTTTTGCCTTGATATCTCTATCTTGGGCAAGCTTCATGCTCCTCTCAAAATTATCAATTTCAACATTCGGTTCATAGACAATATGTAAATTTTCCTTATCTCCAGAAAGCTTCTTGTGGATATCGTGTATCATCTCGTTTAACTGCTGCACAAAGATTCTCCGTCTCTCTATGATCTTTGTACCATAAGAGACAAGTTGCATATCCCATATATTTAAGGTTTCCTTCAAATCAGGATTGTTATACATATCCTTGAGTAATTTATTTCTTTGATTTACAATTTTGTTATAATTATTGAGATTATAAAGATAAATATTGTCCAGCTGACAAAGCTCCATATCAATAAATCTTCTTCTCTCGGAAGGACCATTCTTGATAATCCCTAAATCTTCCGGAGAAAAGAAAACCACATTGCAGATGCCAAGCAAATCTGCGGCTTTTTTCAACTTCTGCCCGTCAACGGCAATCCCTTTTGATTTAGACTTGCGCAAGTGCATATCAATTCTGGTCTCTGTATTGTCCTTTTCAATATAAGCCCTGATATGAGCCTCATCCTTCGCAAAATTGACAATCTCCTTGTCCTTGCTTCCCTTGTGGGATTTGGTCGTGGCAGCCACGTAAATCGCTTCAAGTATATTTGTCTTGCCTTGGGCATTATCCCCAAATAAAATATTAGTTCCTTTGTCAAACTCTAATTTAAGAGATTCGTAATTTCTGTAATCTGCCAGTTCCAGTGACTTTATTACCATATTTCTCCCATCTAGTTAAATTTTTGCAATCAAAATTAATTTATATGAATTGTCTCCGACTCAAACTCAACAACATCCCCTGACACAAGCTTTTTTCCACGCTGTGTCTCAACTTGTCCATTCACCTTAACAAGTCCGTCCTGAATGGCAAACTTCGCATCCACTCCGGAACCCACCAAACCTGCAGCCTTCAAAGCCTGCCCAAGCTTAATATAATCATCCCTTAAAGTAATTTCATGCATCTCTATCATCCCTTAAAAATTAATTTTTTAACTTACTGTTGAGAAGTTTACAGGCAGTATTAAATAAATATAGCTTTCTTCCTGATTCTTAATCAAACAGGGAGCTTTAGGGTTCACCATGTATATATCAACCTCCTCGTCATCAATCACACGAAGGGCATCAATTAAAAACTTAGGATTAAAACCAATCATCAGATCCTTGCCACTCTTCTCAATATCAATATCCTCATTCATACTTCCAAGAATGGAATTAATCTTAAGTTCCATATTCTCATCCGTGATATTCATGATAATCGGTTTCTTGTCGCCCTCCTTCACCAAAAGAGTAGCGCGGTCGATACACTCCAAAAATTCTTTTTTATTGATTTTAAACTTTGTCTCATAATCACTGGAAAGCATCTGATCAATCCTGAAATATTCCCCTTCAATCAGTCGGGAAACCACCATGGTATTGTCAAATTCAAAGACAATATGCTTTGAAGTAAAGGAGATTGTCACATCACTGTCCGCACCGCCTGATAAAATTTTGCTGACCTCATTTAACGTCTTACCTGGAACAACCACCTTTTTCGGCTCATAACGATTCCTCAATTGAATCTTACGGATAGAAATACGATGTCCGTCAAGGGAGACAACCTTAAGCTCGTCCTCATTGATATCAAACAATTCACCTGTCATAAGCTTATTATTATCATTGTCCGAGATGGAGAAAATCGTCTGTCTCACGACCTCTTTCATGGTAAATTGACTGATGACAATACTATTTTCCTTTTCAATCACGGGAAGATAAGAAAAGTCCTCCCCGGATTTTCCCATGATATTGAATTTTGACTTTCCACAGGTGATTGAAGTTTTATAAGAACTGTCTGTCTCTATCACGATATCACTGTCAGGAAGCTTTCTCACAATCTCAAGAAATATCTTTGCTTCCAAGGCAATGATCCCTTTCTCTACAATCTCACCTTCCACAACAGTCTTTATTCCCAGCTCCATATCGTTGGCGGTCAATTCGATGACTCCCTTTGTGGCATCTATAAGAATGCATTCCAAGATAGACATTGTCGTCTTATTAGGAACTGCTTTTGATACTGTCTGTACTCCGCTCAGAAGATTTGACCTTGAACAAACTAATTTCATGTGTATAACTCCTTCCGTTATTGAGAGCTTTTGTGAATGGCTCTTTTATATAAATAATAAAAGAATTTAATCTTATTCTTAGTAATAGATGTAGATAAGTGCAAAACTACTTCTATTATACTATTTATTAAGAAAAAATGGAATGGTTTTCATGTGAATATTTGCCTGATAGCTTCATAATAAATATCAGGTTATCAACATCCCTCTCATAGAAGAAATTTTAAGTTGTAGAAGGATTTATTTTTTTCACAATGATATCCACCTTATTCTTTAAATCCTCATTACTTTTCATTTCATCCTCTATCTTCTTGATTCCGTGCATAATTGTGGTATGATCCCCCTTATTAAGGATGGCGGCAATATTTTTGAGGGATATATTTGTGAGACTCCTGCACAAATACATCACCACCTGCCTTGGCAAAACGAACTCTGAGTTTCTTCTCTTTGATGTGATGTCCTCAGGTTTTACATTAAACTGATCCGCTACAATACTGATAATCAATTCAGGAGTGATTTCCTTTGGTTTGTCAGGATAAATAACATCCTTCAATGCTTCTTCAGCCAAAGGAAGCGTCAATTCTACTTTATTTAACTTGGCAGCCGCAATAATCTTGTTGAAGGCTCCTTCCAGTTCTCTGATATTTGATTTGATGTTGGTAGCAATATATTTGATGATATCCTCATCAATAATCATTTCACAGTTTTCTGCATTTTTGCGCAAGATTGCTGTTCTGGTTTCATAGTCAGGTGTTTGGATATCTGCGATCAGTCCCCATTCAAAACGGGAACGGAAGCGTTCTTCCAAAGTTTCTATCTCCTTTGGAGGTTTGTCCGAGGAAAGAACGATCTGTTTATTTATGGAATGAAGGGCATTAAAAGTATGGAAAAATTCTTCCTGAGTACTTTCCTTTCCTATTATAAATTGAATATCGTCTACCATAAGTACATCTACATTTCTATATTTCTCCCGAAGCTTTGTCATGGACGCCGCATTACCGCTTCGGATAGATTCAATCACTTCATTGGTGAATTCTTCACTGGTAACATATAAAACCTTCATTTCAGGATTGTCTCCCATTATAAGATGTCCAATGGAATGCATTAAGTGTGTCTTTCCAAGTCCCGGTCCTCCGTATAAATAGAGAGGATTGTAGACTTGTCCTGGGTTTTCTGCCACCGCAAGACTTGCCGAATGGGCAAATTTATTGTTGCTCCCTACCACGAAGGTATCAAATCTATATTTTGGATTTAGATGAGCATTTTCATAATTAATATTGTAGACAGGGTTTGTATGGGAGCTTTCTTTTTGTGAATTTTTATTATTGATATCCTTTTCTAAAATAAAACTGACTTCATATTCAGAGTCAAACATTTCAGTGATCGTCACCTGAAAAAATTTGCCATACTTAGTGGAAATATAATTTATGAGCATATTTTGATCTGAGGGTATGATAATAAATACCACTTTGTCAATCGTCTTGTGGTATTGTAAAGGATCTATCCATGTAGTATAAGCAATGGAGGAGATGTCATATTCCCTTCTCACTGTCTCTTTGATGATATCCCAATTTTCTTTGATCATATCCATGTTACATGCCTCTTTAAATATTAATTTTAATTTTTTGTATTTTCACAATACTCCAAATAACATTTTAATATAAATAAATAAATATTTCAAATATTAGTTATGAACATAAAAAGGAATAAAGTTATCCACATTTTGT
>CAMWLG010000009.1 GCA_947175035.1 uncultured Lachnospiraceae bacterium
GGATTCGAACCCCCGACAACCTGATTAAAAGTCAGGTGCTCTACCGACTGAGCTAATGCTCCAAACTCAAATATAAAAGAATCGGGCAAAGCACCTACCCGACAAACAGGGCTAGCTGGATTCGAACCAGCGTCTGCAGCAGTCAAAGTGCTGTGCCTTACCGCTTGGCGATAGCCCTATAAAATGATACCAAGCGTGTCACTGCGACACATACATCCAAAGGTGGATAGAGGGACTCGAACCCTCG
Organism: uncultured Lachnospiraceae bacterium; assembly: GCA_947175035.1. Lineage (GTDB taxonomy): Bacteria > Bacillota > Clostridia > Lachnospirales > Lachnospiraceae > Acetatifactor. Next base: position 248 of record CAMWLG010000009.1, read on the forward strand.
GCCTCCAGAGCCACAATCTGGCGCGCTAACCAACTGCGCCATACCCACCATATCATCTTTTGACATCTTTTGTTCAGACAATGACTTGTCCAAATGTGCCCGAAGGGATTCGAACCCCCGACCCACGGCTTAGAAGGCCGTTGCTCTATCCAGCTGAGCTACGGACACATGTCAATCGGCGACGAATGATATTTTACCTTATTATGAGTGGTTTGTCAACCGTTTGCACAAATTTTTCTATTCCAAACTTTCTATTCCGAGTGTATTGCATACAAAATGTTCATATAAATGGCTCTAAGAAGGTATATTTTTTCCTCTTTTTCAACTATATTCCTCCTCGTTTATACAGTCCAGAATTATAGGTAAAGACCTTGGCATTCTGATACCATCATCAATATAATTCAAGAATAGGACAATAGAAATTATCCCTCCATGTGTCCTTTCCAAGGATTTCCACAGTGCGTTGTGCATGTTCATCCAAGTTGTACCCCATCCAGTCCCCGTATTCCTCCAAAAGAATAAATTCTCGTTCTCCGTTATCCGACAGGCGGACACCATACAAAAACAATGAGCCCCAATCTGCCATTGCACGTTCTCCAGCCATTTCCGCATCTTTGTCTATTAGATTCAAACTGGCATAACAATCATACAACTGGGATTTCTTTAGGAAGGGCTTTTTTTCATATTCCTCCATATGCTCGCACAAATACTCATACAGAGTGTCATTCTTATAAAAAACAAGCCGACGATTGCTGTCTCTGAACGCCTCCGAAACATCAAAATAATATATGTCACCACTATTATCTATAAAGGATCCTGCCAGTTGAGCCGATTCAGTGTACCGTTCTTTGATGCACATAATAACAATTTTCTGTTCCGCCATTCTCTGCGTCATTTCCTTTTTTTGATTGGCTTCGCGGAGTATGCCGTACCCGACGCAGAGAATCAGTATTCCCAGAACAATCACCGCAACAAAACACCTATTTTTCAACTATGTTCCTCCACTACCGATTCTCCTGCACATACATCTGCACACGGCTCTGGATAATCGACGCCACATCCTCCGCCTTCTTATCTCCGGCAAAAAAGCTCCCCATCTCCTCACTAATGATATTAAGCACATTGGCATCCTCGAAAGATGTCTGTGTCGTGGATTCCACATAGGCAATCAACTCGTCCAACTGCTCCTGTGAAAGTGGGGGAACCACCGCCGCCTCCCCGTTTTGATACAAAGTAAGGTCATACTCCACCTTTTCCCCATTTTCATCCATATAGTAAGATCGCTTGGTTTCCTCCTTCGCCCATTCCTCAAAGATCCTTTTATTGACAGGCAGGCTGGACTCCAAGCCGCTCTGATACTCCTCCGTCAGATAAAACCTCGCAAAATCCCATGCGCCGTCCGGATTTTCCGACTGAGCCAAAAGCGCCATCAGATTTTGACCACGTATCAAAGCGCCAGTTCCGCTTCCTGCCGCCTTCCCGGAATCTCCGGGAAACCCGACAAAGACATAATCCCCGCCCAGATATCCGTTTAGCTTATAATAAAGCCTCTCATCCACACTTTGGGAAAAGCTCCAAACACTCAGCTCCATCAGCAATGTCCTTTCCTTCAGATACTGCAGCTCGTATTCCCCTTCGCCGCTCTCCGCAGCATACCGTCTCTCCTCCGGCAATGTATACGCATATTTCATGATTTCGATAAATTCCGTAGAATCGAAGCTGCAGCTTCCTGTCTCTGGATCAATAAAGTCATTGCCGCGATACTCCATGACCTTCTCCATAAAGACATCCCTGTTCAATCCATCCAACAGCTGGGCATCCGCCTGCATCCCGGCAAGCGCTTCACGCATCCGCTCCATAGACCAGTTACCGCCTTCTCCCACAATGTCGGTACGTGCTGCCATAATACTCAACGTAAAGGAGGGCACCACATACATGAGCTTCCCGTCCACAGAGTAAGCGTCAAACACATTTTCCAAAAACTCCGTCTGAGACAACTCTTCATCCCCTTCTATCAGCGGATTCACATCCGCAATCAACCCCTTCGCTATGTAGCTATTCATGGGAAGCCCCTCCGCCATCAGCAGATCGGGTCGATTGCCTGAAACCATATCAAGATTCAGACGCTCGACGGACTCATACTCTCGAAGCACCACCCTGTACCTGTCGCTCTCCCTGTTGTATCGAATCGCCTGCTTTTTGATGCCGCCGTTTACGCCAATTCCCGCCAGCACCACCACCGCTTTATCAGGAATGTCCTCCGGTGCTACGTACTCGAACATTCCAGCCTTCATCTCGCTGGTGTAATCCTCCCTGTAAATCATAAAAAAACGTGTCTCATCCAACGCCAACAGACAATGGGCAGCCGTAATATACTTATCTGAATTAACATAGTTCATTTTCAGTTTTCCATCCACATCGCCCATATCATACGCAAAGACCCCCATACTGTCCACATAAACCATATCGCTGTCCACCCCTGCAGCAAGCGTGGCACTGTAAGGTGAAAAAAGTTCATCCGGCAGCACAAACACCTCACCCAAGGCATCCGTCCGAATATCGTATTGTCTCAGGCTATACGTGATCGCCGCCTCCCGACACAACAGCAGACAAACACCGTCCTCTTTCCGTATCAGACTTCGACAACTTCGGAATGCCTTGGCGGTCTCCTCGGAGAGCCTCTCCTGTGCCGCTGGAGCGCCATCCTGCCCCAAGGGGAGCCTGTACGCATTTTTTCCCGTCAAAATCAACTCCGCTGAACCGCCCTCCACGGGAAAAATCGTCCAAGCGGTCAATTCCTCCTTATCATCCCAAGTGTGCAATACACTAGTGATATCCGTTCGCCACAAAAGCGTGCCGCCAGCATCCCAACAGCACGCATATTGCTGTGACGGGAATGAATCCTCATAAAAATCCTGATAACGGCAGAGCGCATAGACCTTCCCGTCAGCCCCAATCGTGAAATCACTGTATCGAACGTCTTCTCCCTGTTTCCGCTCCTCAGATGCCGGCAGTTCCATAGGAACTGACTGAAAGGCGCTCTCCCCCTCGTCCATGGAAAGCAGCGTATAGGTCACCTCAACTTTGTCCCAGTCACGCATACCCATCACCACATAAATCCTGCCGTCCCGGTACGCCGCACACTCCACACTGTTGCTTACATCATCGTCCAACATGGGAATGGCCACATCGCTGACCCGATACACATTCTCTTTCGCCAGCGCCACATTGTCATTGACTGCTATAAGAGAAGAATCCGTATCATTGACCGAACCGGCGTCTGAATCCGCAGACAGACTGCCGCCCTCCCCATCCGCTGATTTCCCCCCGCAGGCACACAGCCCGACCACCAGCGCAAGAGTAAGCCCGACGCTCACTATTCGTTGAAACAAACATTTCCCCATAACTCTGTCCCCCCTGTGATATCTTATTCTGTGACAAATACCATTTGTTTCCCATTCTCAAGATATTCCCATGTGCTGTCCGTGAAGGTAAGAACCGCCTGCTCTCCCGAGAATCTAACCTCCGCTATAATGGGATTTCCTGCCGCATCCGTCCCCGTGACAGTCAAAGTATTGTTTTCATAAGCTCCCGCAAAATCATCTATCATTGTCAGTCCCACAAGCACAAGCTCTGCCCCGTAAGAGCCGTCTGCATTCGCAGTAACGGAAAACGTGCTGCCGTCATTTTCATACACATACATCCCGACAATGTCGTCTGGCTGCACATCCATCGAGTGTTCGCCTTCCGAAGCTAATGTGGGAGCGGCATCCTCATTTCCTGCTGCCTCCGTGTCTGTGGTCTCCGGGACTGATTCCAAGCCATTGTCCGGCATCCCCGAAACGGATTCCTCTTCGAATTCCATAATTTCCACGGCAGGATTCCCACACCCAACCAGCATCAAAACCAATACACAAACCACTAATAAGCGCTTTTTCATCCTTCAATCCCTTCTCGCACCCCTGCGCACAAAAGGCGGCATGATATCCCATTGTTGATACCATACCGCCCATTTGTCAAAAAACATTATCACTCTGTAGTAAGCAGTTCCTTATACCACTCCATCGCCCCAGTATAAGCCTGCTGCACGGTCTCCATCGAAATATCCTGCAGAATCATCTGGCGGGATACCTCCTGCCAGTTTGCGTCCTCATACTGCATGATGAAATCCAGCACCTCCGCCAACGGTCCCGTATGATCCACCAATGCCTTGTAAATATCGTCGGACACCTTCATCATTCCAAGCGCCTGCGGCAAAGGCTTCTCCAAAATGACATCCAGCACGGAGAATAACCCCATCAGGAACAACTCATCCTTCTTAGCCGCCACATGGAAGCTCTCCGCCAGATTCTCCGCAAAGCGTCCCCGCAACAGGGAGAGTCTCGTCACCTCACTGGGCTTATCTTCATAAAGTTTCCCCGCCACAGCCGTGTTGATCCAGCGCTTCAGCTCATTCTGCCCCAGCATAGCCGCTGCATGCCGAATGGTAGTGATACCGGAATTGACTGTCATACGGTTCACCATGCCCAACAGGGAGATGGTCAACGCCGTATCCCTGCTGACAACATCCGCCGCCTTCTGCAAATCGAAATCCGCATCATTCACCGTGCTCAACAGCTGTATGTAGTTGATCTTCAAAGGCGCAATCTTGTTGTCGCTGCCCTTGGCGAGCGGCATGCGGTAAAAGCTGCCCTCAAAGAGCCGGCATCCGCCCTCCTCTTTCAACCGCTGGAATGTCTCCATATTCTGAATATTGCCCGCACAGATTTTGGCATTGGGATAAAGCTTGCCAAAATAAATCTTCGCCTTGTCGATTGCCACCTTCTGGTTATTCAAAAGAACATAATCCATCATTGACAGAACGCCCCGATAATTCTCGAACTCCGACACCGCCAGCTTATGGATTGCCAGCTTATACCCTTTCTCTTTTAACTCGCGCAGCCGGTTCAGATACATGTCAATGGGCGGAATCGTGTTGTCTATCAGGAACACAATCTTATCGTGGGGTGCATCACACTGACTTTCCACATCCGCAAAAATAGAAACACTCGTCAAAGGCACAAAGACCTCCTTGCCTTCCGCCAAAGTCTCAATGCCGATATGCTGCACCAACTCCAAACCCGCCACTTGGGAAGCCCCGTCAAACTGCGCCGTTCCCAGCAGAATCGGGTTCAACAGATAATTATTCTTCTGGGTAAAAATGGAATACGCCCCCACTGCCATATTTTCGTCAAAAAGCGGAATAAGAACAACTAACATACACTCACCTCTTTCTCCCTATATTCACACTTGCTCATTTTACTTATTTCCGAATATCCTATGTCTATTGTAACATAAACATCCCATTTTGTCAGCCCTAATCATCGCTTCAGGCAGATCATTGTTCCTATCTGAAATACTCCACTCCAGACTCAAATATCTTCATATCCTGCTCTCCATAGATATTCATTGCCACGGCCTCGCCCCTTCTCTCGGAGTGCGCCATCTTGCCCAAACACCTGCCGTCAGGCGAGGTAATTCCCTCAATCGCACAATAGGAACCATTGATATTAAATTCCTCGTCCATGCTCACATTGCCATCCGGGTCGGCATACTGCGTAGCCACCTGTCCATTGGCAAAGAGCCTCTCAATCCACTCCTTCGGAGCCACGAAACGGCCCTCGCCATGGGAAGCGGGATTACAATAGGTCTCGCCAGGCTTCGCGCCCTGCAGCCAGGGAGATTTGTTGGAAACCACCTTGATATATGCCATCTTGGAGATATGGCGGTTGATGGTATTATAAGTAAGCGTGGGAGAATCCTCCTTTTGCCCCACAATCTCGCCATAAGGCACAAGCCCCAATTTGATCAATGCCTGGAAACCGTTGCAGATTCCCAAGGCCAAACCATCTCTCTCGTTTAACAGCTTCATGACCGCTTCCTTCAGTTTCTCGTTCTGGAATGCGGTGGCAAAAAATTTCGCGCTGCCGTCAGGCTCGTCGCCCGCCGAGAAGCCTCCGGGGAACATGATAATCTGTGCCTGTGCAATGGATTTTTCAAACTCCTCCACAGACCCGCGGATATCCTCCGCCGTCAAATTCTTAAACACCCTCGTGATCACGTTTGCACCTGCATTCTCAAACGCCTTGGCAGAATCGTACTCGCAATTCGTGCCGGGGAATACCGGGATAAACACTGTGGGCTTGGCTATTTTGTGTTTGCAGACATATATATTGTCCGCCTTGTAACAGGTACTCGCCACCGCGTCTTTTCCCTTCACGGCCTTGGTGGGGAATACCTTCTCCAGCTTGGATGTCCATGCCTCCAACGCCTCGTCCATGGTAATTCTGACGTCACCGTACACAAAGTCAGGGTTCTCGGTCACTGTACCTACCACATGTCCCTTAAATGGCAGCTCTACCTCCCCCGGGCAGACCTCCACCAGAAGATCTCCCATCGCATTCTCAAACAACTGATCCACCGTGATCTCATCTGCAAGTCTGACACCCAGTCGATTGCCGAATGCCATCTTGGATAATGCTGCTGCCACACCTCTCGCGTCCAAAGCATAAGCGGAGACAATCTTACCCTCCTGTATCTGCTCATGAATGTAGTCGTACAGCTCCGCCACGTCATCATACATAGGGATGTCAAAATCATCCTTCTCAATCTGATATCTCACCAACACATTTCCGGGTTTTTTCAGCTCCGGCGTGATAATATCGCCGCTCTTTGCCACGTCCACGGCAAAGGACACCAGTGTGGGAGGCACGTCAATCTCGTTAAAGGTGCCGGACATGCTGTCCTTGCCTCCTATGGAGGGCAGACCAAAGCCAATCTGTGCGTCATAAGCCCCCAGCAGCGCCGCAAAAGGCTGACTCCAACGATTGGGGTCACTGGTCATCCTGCGGAAATATTCTTGAAATGTAAAACGAATCTTCCGATAATCGCCGCCTGACGCCACAATCTTTGCCATGGACTCCACCACCGCGTAAATTGCCCCATGATATGGACTCCATGAGGACAGATAGGGGTCGAAGCCATGTGCCATCATCGTCACGGTGTCCGTCCTGCCCTGCAGTACCGGAAGTTTGGCAATCATGGACTGGGTCTCGGTAAGCTGATATTTACCGCCATAGGGCATCAGCACGCTCCCCGCACCGATGGAGGAGTCAAACATCTCCACCAGCCCCTTCTGGGAGCAGACATTCAGGTCTTTCAACAGTGTGAGCCATGCCCCCTTCACATCGCCCTGTTCCAGCTTGTCGCCCACTGCAGGAACAGCCTGCTTTCTAAAATAATTATCCTCCTCAGAGGGAATATCCACTTTTACAGAAGTCTCCTGATGAGCCCCGTTGGTGTCAAGGAAGGCTCTCTTTAAATCCACGATTCTTTTGCCTCGCCAATTGAGCACCAGTCTGGGTTCTTCCGTGACCACAGCCACTTCCACGGCCTCCAGATTCTCCTCGGCGGCATACCCCAAAAACTCCTGCACGTCCTTCGGGTCAACCACCACGGCCATGCGCTCCTGAGACTCGGAAATAGCAAGCTCCGTGCCATCCAGCCCCGCATATTTCTTGGGCACCTTATCCAAATCCACCGTAAGGCCATCCGCCAACTCCCCGATGGCAACCGATACACCACCGGCGCCAAAGTCATTACACTTCTTGATCAGACGGCTGACCTCCGCCCGGCGAAACAATCTCTGAATCTTTCTCTCTGTGGGAGCATTTCCCTTCTGTACCTCCGCGCCACAGGTCTCGATGGACTGCTCTGTATGTACCTTGGAGGAACCCGTAGCCCCGCCGCATCCGTCACGGCCGGTACGTCCGCCCAGAAGGATAATGATATCTCCGGGGTCGGAAGTCTCTCTCTTAACATTTTTCCTGGGAGCGGCGCCCATCACGGCGCCAATCTCCATTCTCTTTGCCACATAATCAGGGTGATAAATCTCTTTCACAAAACCAGTTGCCAGACCAATCTGGTTGCCATAGGAGGAATAGCCGCTGGCAGCCCCCCGCACCAGTCTCTTCTGGGAAAGCTTCCCCTTCAAGGTCTCGGACACGGGAACCGTAGGATCCGCCGCCCCCGTCACACGCATCGCCTGATACACATAACCCCGTCCGGATAGGGGATCGCGAATCGCACCGCCCAGACAGGTTGCCGCGCCACCGAAGGGTTCAATCTCCGTAGGATGATTGTGTGTTTCATTTTTGAAAAACACCAACCACTCCTCCGTCTCCTTGTAATCGCCGTAATCCATCTCCACGGGAACCACTACAGAGCAGGCATTAATCTCATCTGACTCCTCCATGTCGTCCAGCTTCCCATCCTTTTTTAACTTTCTCATAGCCATCAGAGCCAAATCCATCAGGCAGACAAATTTGTCATCGCGCCCCGCGAAAATCTCCGCCCTGGTATCCAGATAACTCTGGTAGGTGGTCTCAATCGGTGAGCGGAAATATCCCTCGCCAAACTCCACATCCTTCAGCTCTGTGGAGAAGGTGGTATGGCGGCAGTGGTCAGACCAATAGGTATCCAGCACCCGAATCTCCGTCATGGAGGGGTCTCTCTTCTCGTCGTCATGGAAATATTTTTGAATATGCAAAAAGTCCTTGAATGTCATTGCCAGCCCAAGAGAATCATAGAGCCTGCGCAGCTCCTCCTCCGGAAGATTTGCAAAATCATCAAACACAGCCACATCCGCCGGCTCGTCAAACACAGTGATCAAAGTGTCCGGTTTGACCATGTCAGTCTCTCTGGAATCCACGGGATTGATGCAGTATGCCTTCACTCGGGCAAACTCCTCCTCGCTGATATCCCCCTGAATCAGATAAGTGACAGCGGTCTTGATGACTGGATTTTCATTTTCATCTAAAAATTGTACGCATTGCACAGCGGAATCCGCCCTCTGGTCAAACTGCCCCGGGAGAAACTCCACGGAGAACACATGCCCGTCCGCGGGAACCTCGATACTCTCCTCATATAAATCATCCACCGGCGGCTCTGAAAACACGGTTTTGCAAGCTCTTGCAAACACCTCGTCCGAAATATTCTCCACATCATACCGGATGAACACCCGAACACTTCTTGCCATGATCCCCAGATAATTCCTTAATTCCTCATGCAGCTCCTTCGCCTTTACCGCAAAGGGCTCCTTTTTCTCCACATAGATACGCCTTACGTTTCCCATAGCTCTCCTGTTTCCTCCAACTTATTGACTGTATTAGTCATCAGCTCCGATACCGCGCAAAATATAGAGAAGCTCCCTGTCAACCGTCTCGGCTGTGACACCTATGGTCTGGGCAGAGATCTTAAGCCCCTCCAACACGAACATAATGTTCCTTGCAGTCCCGGCGCAATCTTCACAAATAAATTCCCCATTCTCCGTTCCAGTCTCTATCAGTTTCTCGATCACCTTCACGGCGGAATCAAACTGCTTTTTCAGCACGTTGTCCTTTTTGGGCAGATTGTTTTCAAAATAGAACTCATAGATTGCCTGCGTCAATGTATCCTTTTTGCGCAGGATCTCCTTCTTCTGCTCCTTGAGAAAAAGCAAAAGAATATCCGCCGCGGTCGCATCCTCCGAGATACTTCCAGAGAACACATCATCCGCCTCCTCGCTCTCGAGCTTGAGCACCTCCATGAAAATCTGCTTCGTATTCTCGAAATAGAGATACAACCCACCCCGGCTGATATCGCATGCCTCCACAATATCCTTCATGGACACCTTCTTAAATCCCTTCTCCATGAAAACCTTTCTGGCTGTCTCCACAATATAGCGCTTCTTTTGTACCGATTTATCACCCATAGTCTCCAATACCTTTCTCTGCCGTATAAATGTTTACACCCCTATCGGCTTGTCCCAAAACTCAATGATATCACACATTTTCTTGATCACCTGATAAAATATCTGCTCTTTCACCGCCTCGCTCCAGTATGTACCCTTGGTCTGTCCACCCAGCACATACTTGGACAAGATACCACACAGCAGATCCCACTCCTTGATCCCCGCATTTTGAATCATCTTGCGCTCATCCTCGTGGGTTTGTATGCGGTTGCGGGTGTAGATATAACGATAGTTGCGATCCATAAAGGAGGTCTTCTTCGCCTCCTTCACAAAGCTTAGCAATGTGCTCTCATAGACCGGAAAACTCATTACTGCCCACCCACATCTTCCCCGCTGTAATTCCTGCTGCCGTTGCTGGTTCCCGCATTTTTCTCCAGCCATGGCAGATAGCGCAAAAGCGGCATAAGCTCTTGTTTGTACTTCGCCAACTGTTGTTGGCGAAATTCTGTCTCTTGTTCCATATGACTCCTCCCAAATACACCCTTTCACCAAAACTGACACATATGTATTTTTATTTTAGCACATTTTTATCAAAAGTACAGTAGAAAATTTATATCACTTTGTAGTATACTATATACAAGGGGCGAAAAACCCACTGAACGAAAAGCCACCGAAGTGGCGGAATAAGAGGAAAATATGGCTGGAATAACATTAGAAAAAGGGAAAGCAATCTATACGTACGGGCAGCCCATGACCGCCCTGCATCTCATTGCGAGCGGAAAAGTGCGTGTAGATTACCCTGGTGGTTCTTATCAATTGGGCAAGGGAGGCGTCATTGGAATCTGCGAGATATGCTCCGAGGTTCACTTGCTAAGCTACACTACGTTGGAAAACACCACACTTTTCACCTATCCCCTGTCAAGCGTGAATGTATTGAACGATCTGTTACAGCGCAATGCGGACGTGGCAAGATTTTTCCTGCTCTCCGCCTGCAGTCAGATTAACATCCTGATGAATCGCTGTTCCGTGTCTGAGATCACCTGCAGCGACCTGTATCACGGACTGGTTGACGACTACGAGAAATACAGCTCCCTCTGCGAACGATACCGCATCACGCCAAGACAATTGGACGGCATGAAGGAACTGACTGCCTACTTGGAGACAGAAGCGGAGGAGCCGTGGCTGAATGGCTTTTATCTGGGGCTTACCCATATTTATTCCGGGGAGCATTTCAAGGATTTTATCCAGGAGCCCTCAGTGTCCCTTGGCATCCTTCAGCGCGGCAGCATGGATTTTCAACAGGCATGGACGCAGTTGGATGAGCAATTCCGCTATCAACAGCAGATTTCCGATTTCTATTTTAACGAGACAGGCAATGATCTGTTTGAATTCTATGCTTCTTTGTATCATAAGCTTGACCCGGGCGACGAGGAAACTTCCGCTCTGTTAGACGATATCAGAAGGATGGCAGAACAGTTCAAGGGCAAGATGGCAATCTCTGACGAACAGTTGGCAAGCCGTATGCAGCAATTTGACAACAAGCCCAGCCGGACAGAGAGCAAACATGAGGACAACTCGACGCTTCCCCCGGAATTAGTCGGATCGCTGGATACAATTCTGGAATTTGCCGGAAGCAATCTGGAGATTTCCGATGCGTTCCGCAAACATGTGCACGACTATAGAATGCTCTCTGACAAAATCTCCATGGAGGACAGCGCCTGCGCCCTGCGAAGACATCTCACCAATGAATTCTATGTGCTTTACACCGCTATTTTTGAGCAGACCCTGCATACAAAGGATATCCCTCTGGCTGTGTGGATGTTCTTGTACTTTGGCTATGTTGACGAGGAATTGGCGGGCCTGGACAATGCCATTACCCTTTACAATATTGCATCTAATATTACAGACACCGGTTCCCTCGGCCTCTATACCTTTTATCATTGGCTGATGGCTATTTTCGAGGGCAAAAAGGAGCCCAGCCGAAATGAATTCGACCAGGATTACACGGATTTCATACACAAACAAAAATTAAACGGCAATGTCACCGAGAAAGATCTCATGACCCTCGAGAGCAACAGCATGGCAAAGGTAAATTATGAGCTGCAGAATATGTTCCCCTCCGTGAACAAGATCACCTACGGGCGTATCACTACCTTCTGTCCGCTCTTTACCGCCCAAAGCGCCTTGAAAAATCTCGACTCCACCTATGTGACCGCATCCAAGGCCGCCAAGGTTCTGGAACAGATCCGCAGCGTGGACTATTCCGCATTCTACAGGCCCGGGTTGGATATGGAGCATATGGATGTCATGGGCAAGATAGAGATTCACACGGAATGCCCGCCCGACATTATCCTGCTGCCCAACGCCGGTATCCGCGGCGCTCTATGGCAGGAGATTGAGGGAAAGAAGCGCAACACCCCCGGAAGAATGTGTCTTTCCATCTTCCATATGGAAGATTTGACCAATTCCATACTGCGCATGACAGGAGAGTTTCGCTGGGAGCTGTGCAAGCGTATTCAGGGAAGCCGCTGGAACGATATCAGCGAGAGTTCACTCACCAGCGAATATTTTGACTATGCCCAGTTCTACAAGAAGAATCACGACTTAAGCGCCGATGCCAAGGAGCGTGTCCGCATAGCGCTCATACAGGCGAAGAACAGCTTCAAGGAAATGTTCGTGCGGGATTACATACAGTGGATTTTGTACGAGGGCAACGGGTCACCCAGATTGAATAAAGTGGCTCGAAAGATATTCTTTACTTACTGTCCCTTCTCTGCTGACATCTGCGCCAAGCTGGACAGCAATCCTCTCTATTCGGAGATTCTGTCCCGCCACAGACTGCGCAGCGCCCAGAAACGACATCAGCTGGAAATGCTGGCACAGAAACTCCGGAATTCAAGGACTCCCATTCCAGACACGCTGGAACAGGAGCTTGAATACTTCAGTTTGTAATAGATTGTAATAGAAAAAACGCCGCCCGCTTCGGACGGCGTTTCTTTTATTATGTTATGATTTCGCTTTCTTCGCTTCCTTAGCTGCCAGCGCTTTGTCCGTGGGTCTTACCAGGAACAGGCAGATGAGCAGGGACAGAATATAAAGCACAATCGTGGCATACAGCACATATTGATATCCTGTGGGATTCACTGTGATCATCTCAACGCTACCATCCCCGAGTACATGTTCTATCTCTATCGCTTGATCCTTAAAGGCATTTACGATCGCTGCCGCCATCTGATTACCGGTAAGTCCGGCGATACCCCACGCAGACAGCGTCAAACCATGGATGGCACTGATATTGCCCATTCCGTAATGGTCGGACAACAGTGTGGGTACGTTGGAGAAACCGCCGCCATAGCCTGCGTTTACCACAAAGATCAGCGCCAGAACCAGAACCGTCAAAAGTATATTGCCTTGGCCGTTCTTGATACCGCTGGTGAGGATTACAATACCCGTGAAAACAATCGACAATACAAATATCAACTTATAAATCGTGTTTCTGTCTTTCATGGTGTCAGCCCATGCAGAGAATCCAAGGCGTCCGCCTGCGTTAAACACAGCCGACACGGTGGAGATAATACCTACAAAGCTCGCCAATCCCAGACACTTCACAATCATTTTCTCCTGAGAGATCAGTGCCAGTCCACAGGTGATGTTCAGATAAAACATCAGCCAGATACCAATATAGTTGGTAATCGGTTTGGACTTGATCACCGCCATCATACTCTGGCTCTTGTCCTTTTTCTGGGGCTCATGCCAGCCTTCAGGTTTCTTGAGAAGGAGATGTCCCACGAACATCATCACAAAGTAAACCATTGCCAAAATAATGAACATCTTGTAGATGCCGCCATCGCCCAGATTGTCAAGCATTGCCTGCATGATAGGGCTCGCAATCGCCTTCGCGGCACCGAATCCTGCAACAGCAAGACCTGTAGCGAGACCTTTTCTATCCTCGAACCAGAGCATCAGAGTCTTCACCGGAGACAGATAACCGGTTCCCAGCCCTACACCCATGATAAATCCATAGCATATGTAGATTCCGATCAAAGCCAGCTTGCTTCCCTGATGAAGCCCGCCGTAGTAGATAAAGAAACCTGTCCCCGCCATTCCTGCCGCGAAGCAGATCGCCGCGATCAGTGAGGATTTGTGAATATCCTTCTCCACCACATTCCCCAAAAATGCCGCCGACATTCCCAAGAAAAAGATGGCGAAGCTGAACGCCCACTCTGTAGCGCCCTTGGAGAAGCCAATGTAATCCGCAATCTCCTGGCTGAAAATTGACCAACAGTAAACCGTACCAATGCTGCAGTGTAAAAGCAGCGCCGGAATTGCTGCGCGCACCCACTTATTTGTACGCCAGCCGCCCTTTTTTGTCTTCTCGTCCATAACTAACTCTTCCTTTGCTATTTTGTTATTCTTATCCTCCCACAGGACTTCAACTGTCCATAGGAAGATTTTGCGGTATCATTATACACCCAATAAAATTGACTTTCAACACAAAATTTTAATATTCCATGCATTTCGGGAATATTTATTCTCCGAATTTCCCGACATAATCCGTCCCGGTCTCACCCTGCATCTTCTCAGTAAACGGCCTGGGGTCAACCTCCATCTGCAGCATCACGTCCAAGGACTGCAAAAGCAATCGCTCCGGATGCCAGCGGTTTACCGCATCATGTCTGTCGAGATACGCCTTGAAATGGTCTACCTGCCAGACGAGAATATCCGCCAGGGAATATCCTGCCACCTTGTACTCTCCCCAGAAATCTCCATAATCGTGATAGTATGCCAACTCTCTCAACACCCCTGTGGAAGACTGTATCCGCCGCCACAAATCCGCCGCGTATTCCTCGCTCTCCCCCGCAGCAGCCGCCAACTCCCGCACATAATTCTCCAAAGTCTGCATGGCAAGCGCCAATTGCTCCTCCTGTGTCATAAAAACCTCCTGTTCTACCTCGATCTCTCAGTCGCCGGTACTTTTCTGGTATGCGATACGCTCACTGCCGTTTGCCAGATAAACGATGCCGCACCGCCGAAATCCCTGCTTTTCCAAGGCATGCTGCATGGTCAGATTATCGCGGTGCGTGTCCATTCGCAAATTGCCGCAGATGGCAAAGCAATAGCCGACACAGCTTGCCACCACGCCCTTAAGCTGCCCGTCGCTTGCCACTCGATGAATCACCCCATAGCGGTCATCGTTTAACCAGTTCCCGCCCTCGATTATGCGATAGGTCGGATCCTCCCCCTCGAAAAACACAAAGGTTCCATGCACATTCCCCTGCTCATCCTCCAGCACATAACTGATGCCGGTGTTAATATCCTGAACCAAAAGCTCCTCTGGGGGATACGTCCCGCCCCACTGGTTCGGGTTCCCACTCTCCCGCATATATGCTCTGGCATGTTCATAGATTGCAAGCATCTGTTCCAAATCCTGCATGTTCGCCTTTCTGATTCTATTTTCACCCATCGTCTGATTCACAGCTCCCCTCATGTATCATTCTTATGAAAAGGGTAAAAGAAAACCCGAAACCCTTGCGAGCAAAGGCTTCAGGCCATCGCAGAGGAAGAGGGAATCGAACCCCCGTTAACGGTTTTGGAGACCGCCGCACTACCGCTGTACTATTCCTCTATCTATGCCGGCAAATCACCAGCGACTTATATTATATCATAAGGTTTCACTCTTAGCAAGGAGTAAAATAGAAAATTTCTATAGAAATTGTAGTCAGGATTTTTCCTGCCAAATCGCCCTAAAAAATATGGCAAAAAATAAAAATCTATGGTAATATTTATGTTATGTAACCAGAATATTCAGATTTTTCAAGGGGGTGACCGCATCATGAGTGATATTTTCAACAATGAACTCTTTGAAGCATTTGCGACGGCATCTGACAATGTATACATATATGTGTGCGACATAAGAACCGACGTCTCCCGGTGGTCTATGGCATCAGTGAACTATTTTAACCTGGAGGGCGAGTACATTAAAAATGCCGGTGCCGTCTGGGAGGAACATATTCACCCTGAGGATCGGGCGGTTTATAACGAAGATATCAATGGCGTTTTCTCGGGGACAAAGAGTCGCCATGCATGCCAGTACAGAGCCATGAACCGCTACGGCGAGTATGTGTGGTTAGAGTGCAAGGGAAGCATCATCAAGGACGAGTCCGGAAACCCTATCATCTTTGCGGGGCTGATGACCCGATTGGACGGACAGAATAAATACGATTCCCTCACCGGTCTGCTGACCACTCATGAACTGCATGACTACGACTTTGCCCGGAAAAACGGGATTGCCCTGTTGATCGGCATTGACGGATTCCGAAATGTGATCGGCAACTATGGATATAATACCGGCGATGAACTATTGATCATATTTTCCAGAAAAATAAAAGAGCATTGTGAACCCGACTGGAAATTGTTTCGGTTTAGCGGGGATGAATTTTTGGTCATCACGACCACCACAGACAAGCAAAAGGTGATTGACTTCTATGAAAAGCTGCGTCAGGAGGCGGATATGACCGAACTGGCAGACGGTCAGAAAATCAGCTTGTCTGCATCCGGCGGCGCGGTACTGTTCCCTGATGACGCCGATTCCAGAGAGATCTTGATCAACAATTTGGAACATTCCCTGGAATATGCCAAGAATCATCGCAGAGGAACATTAATGTTTTTCTCAGAGGAAATCGTGGCGCAGCATAAACGGCTTCTGGCTTTGAGAGAGGATTTAAAACGAAGCATAAAGAATGATTATCAGGGCTTCGAGCTTTTCTTCCAGCCCTTTGTCAATCCGGAAACCCACCTGATCGCGGGCTGTGAATGTCTGCTCCGCTGGAAGGGTGAGACGATAAAGGACTCCTATCCCATGGAATTCATCAAGGTGTTGGAAGATTACGGCGGCATCCGCGAAGTCGGCTTCTGGGTGATGGAGCAGTCTATCAGGCAGCAGGCAGGGTGGCGCGAAAAGTACGGGGAACTACGGGTAAGTTTTAATGTATCCTATCAACAGTTCATGGATAAGGAATTCGAGGACAGACTGATGTCCTATATTGACAAGTATGGCTGCAACCCATCTTATATGATCATTGAATTGACTGAGAGCTGCCAGGTAGACAATCCGGAGGAGCTTGCCTCTATGTTTGACAGGCTGAGGAATCGTGGATTTAAGGTGGCGTTGGACGACTTTGGTACGGCGTATGCCTCGTTGGAAATGTTGAAATGCCTCCATGTGGATTATATAAAAGTGGAGCATTCCTTTGTGCGGGAGCTCTCTGAACCGGGGCATGACATCGATTACGTCATTATCGAGAACCTTTTGAACATGTGCAAGCGTTTGGGATATGACTCCATTGTGGAGGGTGTTGAAAACGGTAAAGTCGCAGATATCGTGGGAGACATGGATGCCACATTGCTGCAGGGCTACTACTATTCCCGCCCTGTCTGCCTGACTGATTTTGAAAAGCTTCTGGATGCGGGGCGAATCATATAGGATTCGTCCCCCTTTTATCCAACCTTATATCCTGTTCCCCACACCACTCTAAGATACCGTGGCTCCTTGGGATTGCTCTCAATCTTCTCCCTGATATGTCTGATATGTACGGCGATTGTGTTGTCCGCCCCAATCGCTTTCATATTCCAGATTGCCTCGTAAATCTGGCTGACAGATAATACCCGTCCTCTCTCCTGCACCAACAGTCTCAAAATCTTATATTCAATGGGGGTAAGCTTTACCTCACGCCCCTCCACAAACACCCTTCTCTGTCCATCGTTGAGTTCCAATCCGTCCACCCGGTAAATACGGTCGATATTGGCATGCATGTTCACGGTCTGGACGTAACGCCGCAGCTGGGATTTAATGCGGGCCAACAGCTCCAGAGGGTTGCAGTCCGCACTGACAAAATCATCTGCCCCGGAGTTCAGCGCCATAATCTTTGCGGTCTCCGTCGCCTGTCTGGACACCACGATAATCGGCATTCTGCTGCGATTGCGGATATCTGCAATCAGTCTCATACTGTTGCCCCAGCCCTTATCCTCCAACATGATATCCAACAGGACAAGAGATGCTCCGCCTGCTGCCATCTCCGCCAAAAGCTTCTCCCAAGAATCAGCCACAGCCACGTGAATACTCTCAGCGGTACATGGCGTTTCTATTCTCGCAGCCACCCCCGTCTGATTGTTGTACACGATCACTTTCCTCTCCATAGCCATTCGCCTCCCTTCCCACGTTTCCAGTATAAAACAAAAAAGCATAATTTTTGCATCATAACCCACACATTTCTGCATCATTTTTCTTATTTTACACCAAAAATGTCGAATGACCTCTTTTTCCCCCTAAAACAAACTATCAATGGCGTCCTGCACCGTCTTCACCCCAATAATCTGCATATTGTCCTTCCCATCCCCCGCGCTTCCCCTTGCAATATCCTTGGCATTCACCCAGGGCAGCACGCAGATCTCAAACCCCATCTTTTGTGCCTCGGCAACCCTCTGTTTTGCCATGCTGACCCCGCGGACCTCACCGGAGAGCCCCACCTCGCCAAAGGCTATCAGCTTCGGATTCAGCACCTGATTGCGAAAGCTTGACAGAATCGACAATACAATCCCCAAATCAATCGCCGGCTCCATGATTTTCATGCCCCCCGTGATATTCACATAAGCATCACAACCCGCCAGCTGCACCCCCGATCGTTTCTCAAGCACTGCCATCAAAAGATTTACCCGATTAAAATCCGTGCCCGTGGCCTGCCTGCGGGGAATTCCGAAGTTGCTGTGACATACCAATGCCTGAATCTCGATCAAAAGCGGCCTCGTCCCCTCCATGGTACATGCCACCACGGAACCGCTGGCATTCTCCGGACGTCCGGTCAACATATATTCCGATGCATTGACCACCTCGGTCAACCCCTGCTCCCGCATCTCAAACACACCAATCTCATTGGTGGAGCCAAAACGATTCTTCACGCTCCGCAATATCCGATAGGAAGCATATCTGTCGCCCTCAAAGTAGAGCACCGTATCAACCATATGCTCCAACACTCTGGGACCTGCCACGGTTCCTTCCTTAGTCACATGCCCCACAATAAACACGGACACGCCAAGGCCCTTTGCAAGCTGCAAAAGCACACCCGTGGATTCCCGCACTTGGGACACGCTTCCCGGCGCGGCAGACACATTATCATTGAACATGGTCTGAATGGAGTCAATGACTACCACCTCCGGCTTTTCCCGACGAATCACCTCCTCGATATCCTCTAGATTCGTCTCGCACAGCAAAAGCATCTGATCTGTGAAATCTCCAATACGATCCGCCCGCATCTTGATCTGCACCCGGGATTCCTCCCCCGAGATGTAAAGCACCCTATGGTTTGACTGCGCCAGATTCCTGCACACCTGCAAAAGCAAAGTCGATTTGCCAATGCCGGGGTCTCCGCCCACCAATGTAAGCGATCCCTGCACGATACCTCCCCCCAGCACGCGATCCAACTCCCCGATTCCCGTGAGGAGCTTGCTCTCCTCTTGAATCATCACCTGTGCAAGCACGCAGGGATCCGCAGATTGTCCGCTCGACACCCTGCCGCCCCCGCTGCCGGACGCCTTTGCAGCACTCTTGCTCACTGTCTCCTCCACAAAGGTATTCCATTCCTTACAGGCAGGGCACTGCCCCATCCACTTGGTAGACTCATGTCCGCAATTTTGACAGAAAAAAATGGTTGCTGTTTTCCCTTTTGCCATAAATTCGCTCCTTCTCACCTCATTGCTCTGCGCATAGAAAACATCCCGCACTCGGCGGCACCGAATACGGGATGTCTCAACAATATCTTATGCTCGAACCACCTTGACGGTAACCTCCCCGGCATTCTCCAACTCAACGCTCAGAGAAAGCTTGCCGCCCAAACCGGTCTTCATTGTTCCAACGTTTCTGTCGCCCACGAACACCTCGTATTCCGTCTCATCCGTGAGCCCTATGGTAATCTGCGCATCCGCATCTCCCGCCACAGTGAACTCCACGCCGTCAGCACGCTCTGTAAAATTCAGGACGCTGGTGCCGGGCACCGACTCATACAAGAACATGCCATTCTTTTCAAGCTTGGTAATCTCATTGTAGGTCTTCACCTTCAACAAGTCTCCCTGATGCTTAAAATCCTCAACCTTTGCCTTCTGTGCAAGCTTATGATTGCCGAAACTAATTGATCCGTCCGACTCGGTGCGAACCAATTCCTCTACTACTGCCATCTCTTTTGTCCTCCTGATTATTGTCATAAACGGGCACTCCCGTCATGCTCATACATCTACCCTTAGTATAATATAAATCCGGCATTTTTTCCACACAAAAAAACTTTTTTTATTCTCAGCGCTTCACCACGAAATTCACTTTGTCATTTTTAAATCCGGCGCTGACCGTGTCCCCAGGCTGCACCTTTTTCATTAGAATCTCCTCCGCAAGCGAATCCTCAACCACGGACTGAATCGCCCTCTTTAAAGGACGGGCCCCCATCTTGTTGTCAGCATATTTCTTCACCAAATGCTCCTTCAGAGCAGGTGTCATGCTCAGCCTGATATCCATCTGGGTCTCACAGCGTTTGTAGAGATTAGATGCCAGAAGATTCACGATCGCCTTCATATTGTCTTCACCCAGCTGGTGGAACACGATAATATCATCAATTCGATTGATGAATTCGGGCTTGAAGCTCTTCTTGACCTCCTCCATCACCGCGGACTTCATTTTCTCATAATCTTTCTTCTCGCTGCTTACCGCGGCAAATCCCAGATTCTTGGGATCCACAATACGCTGCGCCCCCGCGTTGGAGGTCATGATCAGGATCGTGTTCTTAAAGCTCACCTTGCGCCCCTTGGAGTCCGTAATATGCCCATCATCCAACACCTGCAGCAATATATTAAACACATCCGGATGCGCCTTCTCGATCTCATCAAAAAGCACAACAGAATAAGGGTTCCTGCGCACCTTCTCCGAGAGTTGTCCGCCCTCCTCGAAACCCACATACCCGGGCGGTGAGCCAATCATTTTGGAGACGGAATGCCCCTCCATATATTCCGACATATCCACACGAATCATGGCGTCCTCCGAGCCAAACATCGCTTCCGCCAACGCCTTGGACAACTCTGTTTTGCCCACACCCGTAGGTCCCAGGAAAAGGAAGGAGCCAATGGGGCGGTGAGGGTCTTTCAGTCCTACCCTGCCCCGGCGCATAGCCTTGGCGACAGCGCTGACCGCCTCCTCCTGACCAATCACGCGCTTATGCAGAATCCCCTCCAGCTTCAGAAGCTTCTCACTCTCCTTCTCCGCCAGCTTCTGCACGGGAATCTTCGTCCACATTGCCACAACCTCAGCAATCTCATTCTCTCCGATACTGTAACTGAGATTGTCCTCCTTCGCCTGCCGGCGCGCCAGCTGCCTCTCGTATTTCTTGGTCAATTCATCCTGATGGTGCTTGATCTCCGCTGCCTGTGTAAATGCCTCCATGCGAATGGAACGCTCAATCTGCTTATCCATCTTCTTGATCTGTTCCGCCAATTCCTTTAATTTATCCGGCACGTCCATGGCCTTCAATCTCGCGCTGGCAGCCGCCTCGTCAATCAAATCGATGGCCTTGTCCGGAAGATTCCTGTCGTTGATATAGCGATTGGACAATCGCACCGCTGCCGCCACCGCCTCCCCGGTGATGCGTACCTTATGGTGTTCCTCGTACCGCCCCTTAATCCCCTCCAGAATGCGGATTGCCTCCTCCTCGGAGGGTTCCTCCACGGTCACGGGCTGGAACCGCCGCTCCAACGCGGCATCTTTCTCCACATACTTGCGGTATTCCGCAATGGTGGTAGCGCCAATCAGCTGAATCTCCCCTCTCGCCAAAGAGGGCTTCAATATATTGGAAGCGTCAATCGCGCCCTCCGCGCCGCCCGCACCAATTATGGTATGCAGTTCGTCGAGAAAGAGAATCACGTTGCCGTCCTCAACAACTTCCTTTACCACTTTCTTGATGCGTTCCTCAAACTCGCCGCGGTACTTACTGCCTGCCACCATACCGGCCAAATCCAATGTCAGCACACGCTTATTCTGCACGGTAAAAGGCACATCCCCCGCCACAATGCGGAGCGCCAATCCCTCCACCACGGCGGTCTTACCCACGCCGGGTTCCCCGATCAGACAAGGATTGTTCTTCGTCCGGCGACTCAAAATCTGCACCACCCGACGAATCTCATCTCCCCTTCCAATCACGGGATCAAGCTTTCCTTCCCTTGCCAATGCTGTCAAATCTCTGCTGTATTGGTTCAAAGTCGAAGCCTTGCCCTTACTCTGTCCCCGCTTGCCCAAGTCCTCCTTGTACAGATTGCCATCCTGACCAATGGCGATCAAAGTGTCCACATATACCTTCTGTACATTAATGCTTAAAGTGTTCAACAGACGCACGGCCACATTCTCGCCCTCCTTGATCAGAGCCAGCAGAATATGCTCCGTTCCAACCTGAGCCTGCCCGAAACGCTCCGCCTGCCTGTGGGCTTCCTCCAGGATTTTCTGGGCACGGGGAGAATAGCCCTCTCGCTCTCTCAGGGAGATTCCCTTGTCAAAGGCAATCAAATCACGGATCATGTCCTTGACATGGTCAATATCCACTCCGTTCTCCTCAAGCACCTTGGCAGCCACTCCGCTCTGCTCCGCCAAAAGTCCCACCAAAATGTGTTCTGTCCCGATATAGCCCTGTTTTAAGCTTCTCGCACATTTGGCAGCCTGCGCCAGAGCCTCCTTTGCCTTATCCGTATAATCTGACTGCATCTCTCAGCCCTCCATCATTCTAATTTATATAATCCCTGTAAATCTCATCAATCAACTCATGAATCTCTGCCACGGAAATATTTTTGCAGCTGCTCTTAGCAAGTATGACCTGCAATTCCTTTTTCAATTCCTCCATAGCCTGTATATGATCCACATCCACCGCGATCACGGCGCCCCGCCTGCGATCCACCTTGACATATCCCTCCTGCTTCAACACAGTGTATGCCTTATTCACCGTATGCATGTTGATTCCAATCATATCCGCCAGCTGACGCACGCTGGGAAGGGAGTCCCCTTCATGAAACTGTGCGGTGGCAATGCCCAGAATAATCTGATTGCGCAGCTGAAGATACAATGCCTCATCACTATTAAAATCTATCTCGATTATCATCCGGCCACCTCCCGCGCAACGAAAACACCCACATTGTTATACATATCATATAACAGTGTGGGTGTGCTGTCAACCTGAAAAAAGTTTATCAGTTTTTCTTATCCCTTTTATATTTGGTCATCATCCACGTCGATAAACTGGAATTCAAACTCGTCATCATTGATAAAATTCTTTGCTCTCCATTTCTCTTTCCGCTGAGGCTGGGAGGCTGTATTCTCCTGCGTCTGAATCTCCTGTTCATATTCAGGCATCTGTCCTCCTGCATAATCCTGACGGGACTGCATCTGCATTTCTGCGGAAGAATCATTTATCGGGTGAGGTGCACCATTGCCTGAACCCGCTGGCCTTTGCCCTGCCGGACGCTGCTGGCTGCCTGAACCTGCCGGTCTCTGCCCTGCCGGACGCTGCTGGCTCCCGGAACCCGCCGGTCTTTGCCCTGCCGGGCGCTGCTCCCCTGAACCTGCCGGTCTCTGTCCCGTCGGACGCTGCTGGCTCCCGGATCCTGCCGGTCTCTGTCCCGCCGGACGCTGCTGGCTCCCGGATCCTGTCGGTCTCTGCCCTGCCGGGCGCTGCTGGCCGCCTGAGCCGGATGGTCTCTGCCCTGCAGGTCGCCTTCCGCCTTGCGTCCCCGCCTGCTGCCTCTCCCTTTGACCGGTTCCGCTTCTATCAATCGGTCTGTCTGCTGTTCTGCGGTGCATAGTCTCTTTCTCGACTTCATCGAAATAAGCAGCATCTGACATATCCTTTAACTTAAAGATCATCAGTGTAAGAATCGTCGCCAACACAATCAGCAGCATCACCAATACGATTCGCCAAATCTGCAAACTTTTATTGCTGTCGTTGAGGCTCTCCAAAGTCTCTTTATTCTTTTCCACCGTGGCAAACATATTATCAATATCCCAGCTTTTGTTCGAGGTATTGTCAATCAGATGCCATTTGCCATCCTCGTAATAAGTATCCCAGTCCTTGAACACATTGGGTTCCGGCTCCTCTGCCCCCGTCTGCTCCGAATCCCCCGGAGCCTCCGCCGATGTACCTGCAGGAACCAACTCCCCGCTCACTGATATATACCTTGCCTGAATAAATCCTTTTACCTCAGAACCTCCGGAAGTATAGCTGATCTGTAACCAATCCATACTGTCTGTTCCCACAGCCTGACCGGTGACAGTCAGCTTGGTTCCGCTCTGGGCAGTGTTGACAATACGGCTGGTGGTGGAAGCATTCTGACGAACGCGCACAGGCGAAGTGCTTGACACGCTGCCTTCCACAGGCTCCACCGGAGTAACCTGCACCACCGTCTCGTCGGGGGTAGACGTGGTAGGAGTCGAGGAAGTAGCGGAAGTGGTAGAACTCACAATCGTGGAAGGAGTGCTTCCGTCCGTGATCGTCATCAGATCGGAACGGATATATCCGGTGATCGTGCCATCCGTGACTTGATACCATATCATTCCGTCACTCCCCGTAATCTGCCCTTTGACATTCACCACCGCATCCTGTAACGCGCTTCCCACAGAATCGCTGCTGGTGCTGGGTTCCTTCCGAATCTTCGCGCTGCTCGCCGTCACCTTTCCGCTGCTGTCCGCATGTCCGACAATCGCCAAACCATCCGCGGTAAGTCCCACCAACAGCGCCGTCAACAACACCAGAGTCCCAAGCAATGCCCTACATCTGTCATGCCATCTGCCAATTTTACTCATTTGTTCATCCTCTCTGTAGAATAATGTATCCTATTCACGATGGAAACGTCTATGTCCCTCGTCACCTTTACCGCCCATGCCAACGCCATGGAGATTCGCGTTAGATAAACGGCGCTGCTGCTCCTCCAGATTGCGATGTGCCTTCATCTCACATTCCGGACATAATCTGCCGCTTCGTATATCCTTTCCGCAAACCTCACAGCGCATGAATGTCTTAGACCCTTCTGCCACCTGCAGTCTGGATTCCTTCAACATCTGCCGGATTGACTTTTGGGCAACCCCCGTCTCCTTCTCGACCTCCACCGCGTTCGCCCCCGGCTTCTTCTCCAGAAACAGTCTCACCTTGCCATAATCATCATATTCAAGCTCTCCACATTCCTCACAGCGGTACTCGCCCACACCCTTAAAAATCATCACTCCGCCACATTCCTTGCAGACCCGCGGAATATGATACTCGTCCTCCAAAACTATTCTTTTCACAATAATCCCTCATTTCTGCTATACGGCCCTTTTTACTATGCCTCGTCTATCGCTTTGCCGATATCATGACGCATATATTTATTTTCAAAAGAAATCCATTCCGTCGCCGCATAGGCGTTGGCTCTGGCCTCTTTCAAATCCTTTCCCTTGGCAGTCACACCCAGCACGCGTCCGCCGTTGGTGACAATCCCCTTCTCTGACTGTTTGGTTCCCGCATGAAAACAATAATAGCCTTCCGCCTGCTCAAACCGCTCCAATCCCTCGATCACAAACCCCTTCTCATAGGATACCGGATAACCATCGCTGGCAAGCACCACACACACGGCCGCATTGTCCTCAAACTGCAGATTGATCTGATCCAACGTGCCGTCCACACACGCCTCCATCACCTCGATAATGTCATTTTTCATGCGGGGCAGCACCACCTGCGCCTCAGGATCACCGAACCTTGCATTGTATTCCAACACCCTGGGCCCGTTTGGCGTGAGCATCAGCCCGAAGAAAATCACTCCCTTGAAAGGTCTGCCCTCCGCCGCCATGGCATCCACCGTTGCCTGATATATGTATTTTCTGCAATAATCATCCACTTCCTTGGTATAAAAGGGGCTTGGGGAAAATGTTCCCATACCGCCCGTGTTCAATCCCTGATCTCCGTCCTTTGCCCGCTTATGATCCTGCGCGGAGGTCATGATTCGAATCGTCCTGCCGTCCACAAAGGAGAGCACACTGACCTCCCGTCCGGTCATGAACTCCTCAATCACCATGCGGTTGCCCGCCTCACCGAATTTCTTATCCTTCATGATAGAAGCGACACCCTCCAGGGCCTCCTCCTTGGTATTGCAGATCAATACCCCCTTGCCCAGCGCCAGTCCGTCCGCCTTCAACACGATGGGAAAGCTTGCCTTCTCGTTCAAATATCTGACAGCCTCGTCCGCGTCGTCAAAGTTCTCGTATGCCGCCGTGGGAATATGATACTTCTTCATCAAATCCTTGGAGAAGGCTTTGCTGCCCTCCAAAATCGCCGCATTCTTGCGAGGACCGAATGTGCGGATTCCCGCTGCCTCCATCTCGTCCACCAGACCGCCCACCAGCGGGTCGTCCATGCCCACGATCACAAAATCTACCGCATTCTCCTTGGCAAATGCCACCAATTTGTCAAACTCCATGGCGCCGATTGCCACGCACTCTGCAATCTGCCCTATCCCTGCATTGCCGGGAGCACAATAGATTTTCTCCACCTTGGGGCTCTTGGCCACGGAAGCAGCAATCGCATGTTCGCGTCCACCACTGCCCACAATCAATACTTTCATATACCAGCACCTCGTTTCTCTCGCATTTGCCATTCGCTATTCTTTATTCCATACTCATCCCCGACGCACTACGTGTCCGTTTATGACTTCAATGCGTTCGTTTGCAATATCATCAATCGCCCGGGGCAGCAGTATCCACTCTGCCTGCTCCATGACACGCCTCTGCAGTGTCTCCGGGGTATCCCCCTCCTCCACAGACACACTCTTTTGCGCGATAATCGGTCCTTCGTCCATTCCGTCCGTCACAAAGTGCACCGTCGCGCCAGTCACCTTCACACCGCGCTCCAACGCCTTTTCATGTACCTTCAACCCATAATATCCCACACCGCAAAATGACGGAATCAGCGAAGGGTGAATATTGATGATCCGGTTGGAATACCGCGCCACCATCTTCGGTGGAATCGCCACCAGAAAACCCGCCAGCACGATCAAATCCGGCTGCAGCTCGTCTATTCCCTTCAAGAGAGCCTCATGAAAAAGCTCTCTGCTCTCATAATCCTTTGGCGAAATACTGATCGCCGGGATTCCCGCATTCCGCGCCCGTTCTAAGCTCTTTACGGTTTTGTTGTTGCTGATGACACCCACCAGTTCCACATTCGTGATCTCGCCCGCCGCCACGCCATCAATAATCGCCTGCAAATTGGTCCCGCCACCGGAGACCAGTACCACTACTCTCAACATAGCCTTTCCAGCATCTCCTCTCGGTCAAACCAAAGTAACACCCTTTGCTCCTGCCTCGCATTGACCCACCACATAGGCGCTCTCGCCCGCCGCCTGAATCGCCGAGACCGTTTTGTCCACATCAGCGGGAGCCACAGCCAGCACCATGCCAAGCCCCATATTATATGTATTGTACATCATCTGTTCTGATATATTTCCCTTTTGCTGCAACAGTTTAAAAATCGCCGGCACC
Organism: uncultured Lachnospiraceae bacterium; assembly: GCA_947175035.1. Lineage (GTDB taxonomy): Bacteria > Bacillota > Clostridia > Lachnospirales > Lachnospiraceae > Acetatifactor. Next base: position 27,592 of record CAMWLG010000009.1, read on the forward strand.
TCGTAGCTTTCCTTCTTGATCACTGCGTTGATGCCGTCAGGGAGCATTCTGGGAATATTCTCATAGAAGCCCCCGCCCGTGATATGGCTGCATCCTTTCACGACCACTCCCGCATCCTTGATTGACTTCAGTGCCTTCACATAGATTCTGGTAGGTGTGAGCAATGCCTCCCCCAGAGTCTTGCCCAGCTCGTCATAATAAGTGTCAAGACTTTCCTTTGTCATCTCAAACACCTTGCGCACCAACGAAAAACCATTGGAATGTACACCCGAGGAAGCGATGCCAATCAGCACATCCCCCTCCTTAATCCCCTCGCCGGTGATCAAATCCTTTCTGTCAGCCACACCCACGGCAAAACCTGCCAGATCATACTCATCCTCCGGCATAAGTCCCGGATGCTCCGCAGTCTCTCCGCCAATCAACGCGGCTCCTGCCTGCTTACACCCCTCAGCAACCCCCTTTACAATCGAGGCGATTTTCTCAGGGTAATTCTTCCCACAGGCGATATAATCCAGGAAAAACAAAGGTTCACCGCCCGCACATGCCACATCATTCACACACATGGCCACACAGTCGATTCCCACCGTGTCATGCCGATCCATGAGAAAAGCCAGCTTGATCTTAGTACCCACGCCATCCGTGCCGGACAAGAGAACCGGCTCCTCCATATTTTTGATGGCACTCATGGAGAATGCCCCGGAGAAACCGCCCAATCCACCCAATACCTCAGGGCGCATGGTTCCCTTCACATGCTCCTTCATCAACTCCACAGCCTGATAACCGGCCTCGATATCTACTCCCGCGTTCTTATAATCCATTGTCGCTCTCCTCAATATTTGCCTGTTTGCTTGTCTTTTGACTCTATTTTCCCACTCTTTTGTATTACTTCTTCTGACTCTCCATATAGGCCTTATAGCCCACCTCCTGCAGCTTGGCATCCTTATCCATGACCTGTTGCTGCAGCTTGGCACTGTAATCCTTCAACCTCTGCAAAAGTGATTCGTCCGAGGTCGCAAGAATCTTGGCCGCCAGAAGGCCCGCATTGGCGCCGCCGTTGATCGCCACGGTTGCCACCGGGATACCGGAGGGCATCTGTACTATGGAATAGAGGGAATCACGGCCTCCCAATGACGTGGTATGCATGGGAATCCCAATCACAGGCATGGGAAATATTGCCGCGCACATCCCCGGCAAATGCGCCGCCATACCTGCCCCCGCGATAATCACCTTAAACCCCTTCTCCTCCGCGGTCTTTGCATACTCAAAAAATACATCCGGCTCCCTGTGGGCGCTGATAATGGTCATCTCATAAGGGACGCCCAGCTCCTCCAGGATATCCGCCGCTTTCGACATAACAGGCATATCCGAGTCACTGCCCATCACGATCCCAACCTTGCCAACGGTTCCGTTCAAAGCCTTGTTCGCTGAATCCGCCATGATATCCTCCTCATATTTCTCAATCATATTTTCGTACAAAAATAAACCAGATATAATGGTAGGACATCTATATCCACACCACTATATCTAGTTTACTAAAAATATATCTTGTATGCAAGGCTTATCTGAAAAAAAATACAGAAAATTAAGTTTTGGGATTAAATTTTTGTATTAATCTTTTTTACAATCGTCAAACAATTTTTCCCCTCTATATATTCATACGACACTTTATCCATCGTCTTTCTCACCAGATAGATGCCTAAGCCTCCGGGAGGACGCTCCCCGGCGGGCAGTGTCACATCGGGTTCTTCCCGCTCCAATGGATTGTAAGGGATGCCATTGTCCACAAAAATCATTCCCACCTGGGAATCGTCCAGTCCGCATCGAATCTCCACGTTCCGTGCCCCGCTGTGAATACATAGATTGGAATACAATTCATCCACTGCCACCAAGAGCTTTGCCCTGTCCCCCTCCGCCACGTTCCCTTCTATTAGATAGCGCTCCACCGCTTCCAGCACTTGGGGCATACTGTCAATGTTTGGCTTGCCCGCATAAATCTCTACCGTATTGCCCATATCCTCCCCCCGTCCATACTCATTCAATTGTCAATATCACATCAAACCCCGTAATCTTGAATACCTCAAGTACCTCCGGCCTGACATTTTGAATCTTCATATTACCATTCTTTGCCTGCATTTTCTTGGTTGCCGAGAGCAGCACGCGAAGCCCCGCCGACGAAACATACTCCAATTGCTCCATATCTATACTCAAATCTGACACATCTGTCAACTCATTGTCTATCACCGCCTGCAGCTCGGGCGCCGTCGTGGTCTCCAATCTGCCGGATGGCTTGACAATCAATGTTGTCCCGTTTACTTCCCTTTCTATTTTCATAATTCCTCCAATCCACCCGCCTCCCGGGCTGTCTGTTACCAATTACAGACTGTCTCCGTCCTCCCATGCGGGTTTTCTCACAAACCCGATATGATAAGTCACCTTCTCCATCGTCAATTCATGTTCCCCGATCATATAGCGTCCAATCGTGATATCTTTTCCGAGGATGATCCCCTTCGGATAGTCATTCAAACAGCGGTTTAAAAGCGCTATCTGCTGTTCTTTTGACTGATCCGAAAGGGGATTGTTCGGATTGACGCTGCCCACGGGGACAAGCTTGACATAATGGATATCTGTCAATTCTGTCTTCTCCCGTTTATCCATACTCTCTCCGTCTCCTCATGCCCTGCCGTCAGCAGGACAAAGCCGTGCTGTACTCTTCCCTCTTGTCATAGAGTTCCTTTTCCACTGCATTCACCTTCATCTGCGCCACCACCGCACTGTTCTGCGCGCTTACCATAGCGCTATACTTCGCCCCGGTTGTGGTGACATAGGAATCCACGGAATTATCATCCTTCAATCCCTGCAATGCAAAATCCTGAGAAAGTGCGGACGCACCGGAAGCGCTTTCTGTACTTTCGGCGGAGTCCGCAAGCATGGAGATGACATCTCCCACCTGATTCTGGAAATCAGCCCAGCTCTGCATCAGCGAATCATATTCCTGCTGATTCTCCTCGGTGGCGCTGTCCATCAGGGACGCAACCTTCGTGCTGTACAGATTCTGCTGCGACGCGGCACACTTCTTGAATACCATCAGGCGATCTTCCAGATTACTCTTCGCCGCGTTCAGTCTGGCCTCGATGCCGGATATCTCGCCGCGCAGTTTCTTGAGTTTCTCCGCCTTTGCGCGCGCTGAATTTGATAGTTCCTGACCGTCTGCACCCTTCAAAGTGCTGCCCACCAGCTCAGGCGCCACGTTTGCCGCCATCATGTCGAGCACTCTCGCCAGACCTTCCGGCGTGCCGTGGTTGGTCGCTCTCACATCCACATGGTACTTGGCCGAATTGTCGGAACTTCTGGTGTTCTCCTGATGTACACTGACACTTCCACTGATGCTGACCTTGATAGGGCCGATTCCCAGAGAGCCGGTCAGGCTTGCGCCGACATCCAGCGACTGCTGGGACTTCTCGCTCTGTTTCACCTCCATATCAAAGAGGATGTTTACCTCATCCACCTGGATATTCGGTATCGGAACGATTGCCAGCATAGGTACGGCCACCTTCATCTCGTCGAGATTGCTGGTGCCGTCCTCATTTATGCTGCGCTTCTGGTAAGCAAATGCGACTGTTCGCAGTTTTCCATTGCCGTCAAAGCCCACACGGTTGATAAAATCCGCCGTGGAATTGGCCAGCATAGTGCTTGCATCCGCTACTGCAGTAAGGGGGCCGCCGATCAACTGCCCCATATCCAATCCCGCAAATTGTTCTGCAACTGCCATAATGCTTCACCTCCTTTCCTAATATGATTTATTCTTAAAGCTTGCCAATTTCCTGGCAAACGCTCTAAGCAAAGTAAATAACCTGCTATGTCTTCGAACGGGCGGCTCCACCTTAGTCAAGGTGATCTTTTCCACCCAGAGCACATCACCTGTCAATTCGCTCTCCATAAGCAGGCGGTAATTCAGCTCATTCTTTAGACGAGTGACATCCGCCTCCACCAGTTGTTGTATCGTGGACGGATCACTTGTAGTCATTCTCAAGTCCATACAGAATCTCCTTGTTGATAATCTGCTCCTGATATTCCATAATGCGGTTGATAATATTGGACTGTGCCATCAGATATCTCTCCTTGTCAAAGTCATAGGTATCCTCCTCAAAGGCATCCATACTAATCTGATGCAGCCGCTCCTGTTCGGCAATCATATCTGCGATTCTCTGGTGCAGCTGTTTGAGCTTGCCAATCTTGACCCGAAGCCGCTTGGTCTCCTGTATGAGAGCCTTCTGTTCCTCATTGCCAAGGTCGCCGTTGTCGACAACAGGCGTGGTATCCAACTTCTTCGTCACCTGATTGGTGCTTAAGCTGTCCGTGAGCCGCATGATCCCCTCTGTCGCCGGAATGGAGGAAACCTTTAGTTTATAAGAAACCTTGGGCAAAAAGTCACTATCCCGCTGAGAAGGGGAACAGATGCGGGCATTGATCTTGGCTTCTCCCGTCTCCTGATTCGTCACCGCCTTCACTTCCGTGGAAAAGTCAATCTCCGCCTTCTCCACATTCAGATTGGTCATGGGTACAATCGATAACAGCGGCACCTGTAATTGCAGATTGTCAACGCTATAGCCCTCCTCCGCCTCCGCCCGCACCTGGTCATAGGCAATATTGATATTGTTCAGGTGAATGATTTCCTCCTGTCCGTTCTGTTTGGAGGTTCCCATGCTCCTGATCGCCTCCACAATATGCTCCCGCAGCTGTTGATTGGATTTTGCCAATGCGTGCAGCGGTGCAAATACCAAATCATCCAACAGGATAAAATCATTATCCACGACACCTTCGCCTTTTACCTCTTCCCCTGACAGATTATCTTCCCTTTTGTCCATTCCGTATGGCATATGAGCCTCCTTATATTGCTGTTTTTACATGATACTTAACCCAAGAATAATGCTCTTTCCTCTTCTCTTCTTCGAACCAGCCCTGCCAGCACCTTGCCGCCACCCTTGTTGTAGTCCAATATTTTCTCGGCAATCTCCGCGGCACTCCTGCCCGTCACCAGCTTTTGAAGGCTCCCCGCCCCACAGTTGTAACAAAAAGAGGTCAGGGCATCAAATTGATTCTGGTTGGGCTGAAATGTCAATTTTCCATTTTGTATGCATTGGTTGACACTGTCTGCGTACTTTGCGAGATCCTTCTGCAAGAGCTCCTTTGCCGCCTCCTTGGAAGGCAGGGTATCCCCTGGATTGACGCCCGCGGTATGCCCATATCCGATTGTCCACACACCCGCCGGACATTTGTAGGCCTCCAGACGGCATCCCTCGTATTTTGCCACCAATTCCACACCCTTGGCAGATATCTGCATCTTGGTTCCGGGTGGGGGAGTTCCTTGGGCAATGGAAACCGCGTCCTTGCCCACAACCTTCAAATACTTTACATTGACTGGACTGTTGATGCACCTTGTTCTGTCGGTATTTTCATTGATCACTGCCCTGTCGCCGCTCACCGACTTTACAATCCACCTGTCATTCTTTACCCAGTCCGGCATCTCTTTTCCCGTGTAGTACACAGCACTTTGGGACAATGTTACAATATCTCCTTCTCTGATCTCCATAAGCCCCTCCTACAACAGACCGCCTTGACCGCCCATGTTGCCCAGGCCGCCCATCAGTCCCTTTATCATATCCGCATCCGCTTTCACATAGGACATGCCCAGACTCTCCACACACCCGTGTTTGTCAGTTATTAAGGCAGTTCCGACAAAACCCGCGAACGCAGCACCCTCGGGGATGGAGATGGAGAACGCCTTACCGCCATATGAACCAAAGGGTCCGTATTTCTTGCCATTGACAGTCTCGATCACCAATTTGCTGATTACCCGGTTGTCATAGTAATTTGCGTCAGACACTCCGGAGATGCTCTTGATATTGTCCCCGTCGTCCAACATGATCTTGTGTTCCGTACCGCCCTTGGGATTGCCATACACTGTTCCACTGCCGTCCGCATAAATGACGTATATCGCATCTACAATACCGCCGCTGCGAACGGCCACTCCCCTTATCTCCTTATTGGAGACCTGGTCATCCTGTAAAGTGTCAAATTTTTTCTTTGTGGAAGAACCTGCTATCTGTGTGTACTCCGCCTTAATTCCTCCCAACATGTCACCAATAGCCCCCATTTTGTCCATATTATTCTTTCCCATAATCCTATACTCCTTTACTCCTTTCTGAAGTGTTTCCATTTATTGAGCTGAATCCTTTTCCATGGCCGCTGCAACCGCCTGACGAAAACCGTCCATCGTATAGCCGCATTGCATTCCGTTCCACAGGTGATCCGGGTCAGCATGTCCCGACGCCATCCCGCGGTTATGTCCCTCCTTGTGGCTGATAATCACTCCATCCTGCAATGGATTCAGGTGATATTGCCTGCAGAGCCATGCAAACAATTCCACTGCGGTGTCATAGGTGCGCTTCACCACCGCCATCGCTGCCTCCCTGTCCGAGCAGGTAAATCCGGCGCCGCCTGTATACTTGATACATCCGGGCTCACACATCTCCACGCCAATATGGGTATTGTTGCCCGAACCACCACAATGGGGCGCACGATAATCCCACGGCAGGGTTTGAAAGACCACCCCACTGTTGCCATCGATGAAGCCGTGAATACAGGCACGAGTGTAATCAGGTTTGTCCCACTGCTTGATAAACACCTGTGCATTGGGCTGCGGACACCCCACGCTGTGAAGCATCAGTCCTTTGACTTCAATCTTTTTCCCTTTTGTGTAATAGGGATTTTGTGTTAAAAAACTTTGTACAATTTCCATGTACTTTCCTCCTCTTTATTTTTTTATTGAAACGCGTAGCGGTTTCAATTTGGAACGCGTAGCAGTTTCAATTTGGAACGCAACGCGGTTTCAATCGATTTCCTTCGGTGTGTTCATCAGACGCTCTTTGACCGCCATATACTTTTTCACCGGAATCTGAAGCTGCTCTCCATTGTCTAATTCCACAAAACAACGGGCAACCTTATACACATGAGCTGTATTGATAATAAAGCCCCTATGTATCCTGACGAAGGAATCCGACAACGACTTTTCCCAAGAACTTAGATTACCAACGGTTTCAATTACCTCGTTTCGGCAATGCCATCTCGTGTGATTATGACCCGCTTCCAGATAGAACACATCCATTTCATCCACCAGGTAACAATGTTCTCTTGCATCCCGCAACTCATATTTCTTCCCTGACAGCTTCTCCGAGATATGAAGCAATGCCACCTTGATCCCTTGTTCCCCACAGGTCAACATCACGGAAGCTACACACATTTTTTCTTTTTTCCGGAAGCTTTCCGTGGTTGTCAACAATCGAAAGGTTCCCACAACCGTCACATACTGCCCTGACTGTAACGCGACCTTGTACCGGTTATGCACTATTTGATACTTCTGCCTCTCACGCCTGCTATTCTCATTCGGTCGCAGAACATTGTTCCCCAACACAAAACAAGTCTCCGTGTAGAATTTCTTTTCCTGCTGATAATAAAGCTCAATCCCCCTCTTTGCCGATTCAATCATCTTTTCCTGCCGCATTTAATATCTCCTCTATTTGGCATTTGCTTTTTCTGTCGTTCTTTGTCAAATATAGTGAAATAATATTAATGTCGCAATATATCCGTCTTTTTGACCACTAAGACGGTTTGATTAACCGATTTTAGAAGCTCCCCTGCCATAAAAGAGGGCATAAATAGGGCACAAAAAAACAGGGCTAAATTCGAGAACGCATTCGCCTAATCTCTGAATTTAGTCCTGCCATATGATTTTATTTTTGAATTCTTATCACTTTACCGCCATGGTGAGTATGCTTACCTCATTCTGCATGCTTACCGTGGTTCACAGCTCACAGCGCAGAAGCCTTGCGCTTACGGTCTAAGTCCCATGCCACCTTCCAATGTGATGGTCTCACCACTCATGAACTTAAAGTCAGGGGAAGCCAGTTGAACACAAGCACGTCCAATCTCCTCTTCCACATCACCATAGTGTCCCATGGGCGGCATCTTCACATTTGCCTTAAACGCATCGGGATAGGACTGCTCAAATTTCTCCAACTGAGCTGTCCAAGCCAAAGGACATACAATATTTACATTGATTCCGTCCTTGCCCCATTCTGTAGCAGCCACGCGGGTCAGACCACGAATTCCCTCTTTCGCCGCCGCGTATGCGCACTGTCCAAAGTTGCCGAAGAGACCTGCTCCTGACGCAAAATTGATCACAGAACCCTTCGTCTTAGCCAAATAAGGATAGCATGCCTTCATATAATAGAAGGTCGCATATAAGCCGGAGTATATCGCCAGATCAAACTGCTCTGTCGTGTGATCCTCCAAAGTCACGCCGGAAGCAGACGCCTGTGCATTGTTGATCAGCACATGGATATCTCCAAAAGTATCTATCGCCTGCTTGATCACATTCTGCACCACAGACTCATTGTCCGCACCCGCATTGACATCCGCCTGCACTGTCAGAACCTTGATGCCATACAGTCTCTCAAGCTCTTCCTTCGCGTCCTCCAACTTCTGTACATTACGTCCGGTGATCACCAGATTTGCACCTTCTTTTGCATATGCAGTAGCGATACCATAACCAATAGAACCACATTTCCCATTGCTCAATGTCGCCTTGCCTGCACCGGTAATAATAGCTGTCTTACCTGTTAAAAATCCCATATTGTACCTCCTCCAAAAAATTTATCTCGTTTAGTATACCACACTCAAAAGGATTTGTCAGGACAATCTTGAAAAAAATCCTCGTCAAAAGTCGCATCCGCTGTATATTCCCGCAAAACACGGCGAATACATGCACCAGAAAAGCCCTTGCGCGCCAGAAACGCCGCCTGCTTCTGTGTCTCCGCGTAATCCGCAGTCTCCGGATCATATTTGCGTTTCTCCAGAAGCTTTCTGATCATTTCCTCCTCATCCTGTGCACCGCCCTGCTCCGCCCATGCCTCCCACGCAGCCTGAATCGTTTCCCTGGAAATGCCCTTTCTCTGCAAATCCTGCTCAATTCTTCGGTGGCTGCGGCTCTGCTCATGACCGCAAATATATTCCCTGGCATAACGCAGATCGTCCGTGTAGTGAAAGGAAGCCACATAGTCAAGAGCATCCTCGATGATTGAATCAGGATAATGCCCCTGTTCCAGCTTGGCTCTAAGCTGGGCGGTGGTATACTCCCTGCCCTTTAGAAGATTCATCGCCCTCAGCTTGGCACGTTTCGGCAAAATCTCTGACATAATCGCATGATATGTCTCCTTCGAGAGCTCCTCCCCCTCCCGTATCCGGTAGCGCCGAAGCTCCCCCTTGTACAAGACAAAGGCAAACTCCCTGTCAATATAAACCCTGCTTCGTGATTTTGTCAGTTCTTCAATCTGTGTGATCTGCATTACGCTTCATCCTGACCCTTTTTCGTTCCGCGGGTCTCCGCCTTCACGGTATCCGTTTTCTCTTTACCGGATTTCTCCGCGCCGGAATTTCCCGCTTCAGATGTGCTGTCCTCCTTGTTGCCATCCAGTCCAAAATGCGCCCTCACCTTTGCGGTGACCTCCTCACACACAGCCGGATTGTCCTTCAAATACTGTTTGGCATTCTCGCGCCCCTGGCCGATCTTATTCCCCTCGTAAGCATACCACGCACCGGACTTCACAATCACGTCAATGGAGGCAGCCAGATCCAGAATATCTCCCACCATGGAGATTCCCTCTCCAAACATAATATCAAACTCTGCCTCCTTGAAGGGAGGTGCAATCTTATTCTTGACCACCTTCACACGGGTTCGGTTGCCAATGACCTCGCCGCCCTGTTTCAAAGATTCAATGCGGCGCACATCCAAACGCACGGAAGAATAGAATTTCAGCGCCCGCCCGCCGGTTGTGGTCTCGGGATTCCCGAACATCACACCGATCTTCTCACGCAATTGGTTGATAAATACTACAGTACAATTGGACTTGCTGATGATCGCTGTCAGCTTGCGCAGCGCCTGGGACATCAAACGCGCCTGCAGACCCACATGGCTGTCCCCCATATCTCCGTCGATCTCCGCTTTAGGCACCAATGCCGCCACCGAGTCAACCACCACGATATCGATCGCCCCGGAGCGCACCATGGTCTCCGCGATCTCCATAGCCTGTTCTCCGTTATCCGGTTGGGAGATGTAGAGATTGTCGATATCCACACCGATATTCTTGGCATATACAGGGTCAAGTGCATGCTCAGCGTCTATGAAGCCTGCGATCCCGCCTCTCTTTTGCACCTCGGCAATCATGTGCAGTGTCACCGTCGTCTTACCACTGGACTCCGGCCCATAGATCTCCACGATTCTCCCCTTAGGGATACCCCCCAGTCCCAGTGCAATATCCAGGCTAAGCGATCCTGTTGGAATCGTCTCCACATTCATCTGGGCGGAAGGATCACCCAACTTCATCACGGTTCCCTTGCCGTACTGCTTCTCCAACTGACTGATCGCCGCTTCCAGCGCTTTAAGCTTTTCTTCTTTTTCCATATCTTAATCTCCTTTTCTCAAGGAACAAATGTTCTTATTTATTCATTAGAATAAAACATTTGTTCGATTTTGTCAACTGCTTTTTTATTTCTTTAAAAATAATAGCACAATTAAAGTCCATTAAAATTCCCTCAAAGGCATCCCTCCCAATATTTAAATTTGAAAGTCATGATTAATTTGGTGTTTTCGGCGAAAAGCCAAGATAATAAAGATATGTCACCAACTGAATTAACCATATCACATTCCTTTGAGTTTTGCAAGCATAATATTGCTTAGCATAATCATGCTTGAACCCTATTCCACGTGCAGCAGCACGACCTCCCCGCCTAGCAGCGAGGCGCGCACATCTATCAACCTTTGATTCTCCGAACCCCGAAAAGCCAGTCGGAGGTTCTTTTGTTCTTCCACAAAAGCCCCGTCCACCAACACGTCAATCAGCCCCAACATTGCCGAGACGGTCTCGTCCCCCTGGGCTATCCTCGGCAACAGCTCTCTCTCGTAATCATTTCCCGTGTAACACCAGATATCCTTGTCCGGAAAAGCCGACCGCACCGCCTGCAATATCTCCAGCACCACGCCACAGTTGGCGGGCTCAAAAGGCTCCCCGCCAAGCACGGAAAACCCTCTGATATAATCCGGTGCAAGCGCCGCAAGCACCTCCGACAGCGCCTGCGCATCCCATGTTTGTCCATACTGAAAATCCCATGCCTCCCTGTTAAAACATCCCCTGCACTCCCTGGTGCAGCCGCTGACAAAGAGGGAGACCCTGATGCCTGGCCCGTTTGCCACATCCGTCTTTTTGATTTTTGCATAATTCATAGATGCAATACCCTCGACTTAATCTCCATCGTTTTACCCGCATTCCAGAAGTTCTCCCCGAGATACCCGCAGGTGCGCCTGATGACATTCATCTTGGCATGATCCTTGTTATGGCATTGGGGGCATTCCCACTCGTTATTCCCGTTCACCTGAATCTCACCGTCATAACCACACACATGGCAGTAGTCAGATTTCGTGTTGAACTCCCCATACTGGATATTGTCATAAATATATTTGATCAACTCCTCAAGAGCCTCTGTATTGTGCATTAGATTGGGAATCTCCACATAGGAGATCGCGCCGCCCAGGGACTTGTGCTGGAACTCGCTCTCGAAAGAAAATTTCGTGAAAGCATCCATCTCCTCCCGCACATCCACATGATAAGAATTGGTATAATACCCCTTGTCCGTCACATTCTCAATCTCACCGAATTTCTCCCTGTCGATCCTGGCAAAACGATAACACAGGGACTCCGCAGGGGTTCCATAGAGCGAGAACCCGATACCAGTCTCCTCTTTCCACCTCGCCGCGGCATCTTTCATATAATCCATAACCCGCAGGGCAAACTCTTTTCCCCCGGGGGCGGTGTGACTGCAGCCCTTCATGAGCCAGGTCAGCTCGTACAGACCGATATATCCCAAAGACATGGTAGAATATCCGCCAAGAAGATATTTGTCTATCTTCTCACCCTTTTTCAGTCTGGCAATGGCGCCGTACTGCCAATGGATGGGACTCACATCAGAGGAAATGCCCAAGAGCGCCTTGTGCCTGCACATCAATGCCTCATAACACAGATCCAGCCGCTCATCCAAGAGTCGCCAGAACGCATCCTCGTCCCCCTTTGCCAAAATGCCAATCTGTGGAAGATTCAGGCTCACCACCCCTTGGTTAAAGCGTCCCTCCCACTTATAATTCCCGTTTTCATCCTTCCAGGGAGAGAGAAACGACCTGCAGCCCATACAGGAAAATACATTGCCCTCGTAATTCTCCCGCATCTTCTTGGCGGAGATATAGTCGGGGTACATCCTCTTGGCGGAGCACCTCGCCGCCAGCCTGGTGACATAGTCATACTTGCCGCCCTTTAGACAATTATTCTCATCCAACACATACACCAGCTTCGGAAAAGCAGGTGTCACATACACCCCTTTTTCATTCTTGGTGCCCTGAATACGCTGCTGCAAAATCTCCTCTATGATCATGACTGTCTCGTCGATATAGGGGTCACTCTCATCTATATGCAAAAACAAAGTCACAAAAGGCGATTGGCCGTTGGTGGTCATCAAAGTGTTGATCTGGTACTGAATCGTCTGCACTCCCGCCCGCAGCTCGTCCCGCAGGCGCAGTTCCACGATCCGGCGTTTCTGCTCCCCGTCCAGGGAGTCCCCAAATTCCTGTTCCAGCTGCCCCGCAAATTTATCCCTGCTCTTGCTCAGATATTTGCCCAAATGCTTGATATTCACGGACTGTCCGCCGTATTGATTACTGGCGACGGCGGCGATAATCTGGGTCGTGATGGTACATGCCACCTGAAAGCTCTTTGGGGATTCAATCATTTTCCCGTTGATGGAAGTGCCATTGTCCAACATATCCTGAATATTAATCAGACAACAATTAAAAATAGGCTGGATAAAGTAGTCCGCGTCATGAAAATGCAGCACACCATTGTCATGGGCAAGCGCGATATGCTCGGGCAGGAGCAGTCGCCTGGTCACATCCCTGGACACCTCGCCCGCGATGTAATCCCTCTGGGTGGAAGCCAGTCTGGTATTCTTGTTCGAGTTCTCCTCCGCAAGCTCCTTGTTCTCATTGCGTATTAATTTCAAGATCGACTCATCCGTGGTGTTGGACTTGCGCAGCAGGCTTCTCTGGTAGCGATAAACAATATATTTCTTCGCCAGCTTATACTTATTCTTCTGCACCAGTCTCGCCTCTATCATATCCTGAACATGCTCCACGGTCAGAGCGTCTGCATCCTCCGCACGCACCTCGTCAAGGATCTCATTGATCAACGTCTCGTCCGCGCGATACTGCTCCTCCACCTCGTTGTTGGCCTTACGGATGGCTGAGATGATCTTGTCCTCCTCATAGGGCACAATGCGCCCGTCACGTTTCTGAATCTTTGTTATACTCATTCTTATACCCATCTGCGCGTTGCGACACGCACTCAAAACAATAGTTGAATACGCATTTTATTCAACCTTTACTCTCGCACTATATTTTGTACACATATCCACTTTTGTATCAATATGTTGTATTTCTATTATACTTTGCCTTGGAGTAAAAAACAAGTACAAAATAACAGTGGTTCAAATCGGACACACCCGACTTGAACCACTGCCGTTTTGATCTTTCTTTATGCTATTTTATCTGCTACTTGATCTTAATTGTTACCTTGGACGTGGCATTCTTAATGCGGGAGAGTCCAAAATAATAACTGTATTTCACATAACCTGTGAGACTCTTACCCTTAAGCTGTTCCTTCTGCGTCTCTGTCACATCCTCTTTGAACCGGATCACCACACTGGTCTCGTTCGTCTCGGGATTCGTGACATAAGCCAGCTCAAAGTATTTGTTAAAATCATTTGCCTTGCCCCCCTCGTTCGCATTCAACAGTCTGGTGTCAAAATCAGGCACAAATTCACCGGGGGTACATTTCAATTTCACGCTATCCGTCTGAGCGGTGTTCAGCGTATAGGCGGAAGTGACCTTCACCTTGGACGCCTTGTTCACCTTGACCGTGATGGTCGCCGGCTTGCACATGAGCGTACCGTTTCTGTAGAATGCCACCTTAAATTGATAACTGCCCGTCTTGAAATCATTGCCCGCCTTCATTTTGAGCTTGAAAGTTCTATGCTCCGGGTCAAAATCACTCAGGTACAGATTCGGACTGTCTTTGGTGATTCCCGCGATTTTCACTGCGTCATAACTGCCATACTCGTACCGATAAGTCAACTCCTGTTCAGGAATGATCAGATTGTTATCCTCGTCATATTCCGTGACGTCGTAAATATTGGTGTATTTATTGCTATACAGCTTACCGCTGACCAGTTTGACACCGGGAGAAGCCTCATAGGTCTTCTTCCAGTCCTTGTTGGTAAATTTGACTTTCCACATCCTGCTGGAATCCGACTTCAGCCATACTTTTAACTCAGCGGTCTTGGCGGTGGGGGTGATCAACCAGTAATCCCCGTCCTTTACAAGTTTGCCATCCTTGAGTTCATAATCCCAATCAAACCAATCATTGTTGTAATATCTGACCCCATTGAGTTTTGCGCCTTGCTGGAATTTGATCACAGCCCCCTTTGGCGCGCTGTAGGTCACAAGTCCGGATTCTCTGGTAATATTGTCCACGCTGAACCCATCGCTGGTAATGTCATGAATATAGTAACATGCGGTCGCAAAGGTTGGCATGAGAATCTTTACCTTGAGGGATTTGGACTTCTTCCCTCCATCCTTCGAGGTGGCCTTGATCGTGACTGTGCAAGTCTTTCTCACATTTAAGGTCGCCGAATCACCGGAAGCGGACTGGGTGACATAAGCCTTGGCGGTTCCCTTGGCATTGTCCGCGGGCGTGATGGTAACATATTGATTCATATTGTTGCCGTTTTGATCCAAAACCACAACCTTCGCACCGTTTGCCTTGTCAATTGACACTTTGGTCCCCAGACTGTTTCCCTGACTGTTTGCCAGATAAATCTTGGTGGGCACCAGCATAGTATCCACAATCTGCACATACGCAGTGGCCGTGGTCTCGTTTCCGGCATAATCTGCCGCCTTAATAATGATGGCTATGTGATTCTTGCTTGTGTCAGGATCCACATAATACCCTCTCTTGACAGTGACCTTGCCGCTCTTATTCACAGAGATATTGTCCCTGACCTTATCCACAGGCTCTGTGATCGTGTATCCCGTGGCAGCATCCTTATCCGGCACCGCCGACTTGATCTCATAGCTGAACTTCTGAGTCTTCGCCTTCTGTCCGTTGTGATAGGAATACCCCACCGGAACGGCGCTGAAGGTAATATTCTTGTTGTTGACCGCCGCCTGTTTAGTGATACCAGCCGTCTCAATATAATAGATGCCCGCTTGGACGGTCAAGGTAAAGGAGGTGTTTGCCTGATACATACTGCCGCCCTGTGGAGTACCCACCACGTCCTCCTCGCCAATCCCAGCGTAGACCACCACGCTGTACTGTCCGGGCTTTACTGTAGTATCTGCCGACAGATACAGCTCGTCATTGTCATTCTGAAAAGAACAGGTAATCCCGTTGCAGACACCTCCCCTGCTATCATAAGCGACAGCAGTGAGATCATGGATATAGCTTGCGTTCTTACTGTATTTGACAACTCCTGCCAGCAGATTCTCCTGTCCTGAATATATCTTCGCGTTCTTCTTCGTGAAACCAAGCTTATCTTCATAATAGAGATTCTTGGTGGAATAAGTTTTGGTGATTGCATTCCCCGCAAGACTGTTGGGCAGGGATGATGTCACTGCCACATCCTCCCCCGGCACATTTGTCTCTTTGTCAATCAACACCATCCGAACCGTGAATTCATAAGTACATGCCGTAGAAGCGGACAAATCTCCATTGTTTACCTGTATTGATTTACTTTGAGTGCTCGCCCCCGCCTGCTTGGGAATATAGAAATATTTGGCAAGGGTGCCGGAACCTGCCGGAACGGTCTCCCCCTCCTTCGGGGCGGCTTTCACTTTGACCTCATAATATACATCCTCTTCCTCCGTGCCGTCGCTCCCATTCTGCACCGTTGTGAAATTCAATACAATCTCTTTATATCCCTGAGCGCTGCTTGCCAGACTTTTCAGCCTGATGCCCTCCGTGCCTGTAATCTTCGCCTTTCTGGCATCCCCATAGATGATCGCATAGTCCGTGTGATCCGGGTCAGCGACAATAAATTCTGTCCCCTCCGTAGCAGTAAAGACATATTTATTCTCACTGTCCAATTCCATCGCCATATAAACGGCATTGCCCTGCGCGTCCTCCGTATGCATGGCCAACGTGTAACCGGGCTGCGTGACCTCAATGGAAACCTCGCTGCCAAGCTGTGCCATACCATCCTCGTCCAGTCCCTCAACGACTGCGCTGCCGCTCACCTTGACCGGAACCACGTCCTTCACCATCGTGAGCCTTATTTTTAAAGGCTCTTTCTCCGTGGTGGACAACACTCCGGATGTCAGACCATAGTGATAGACCCATTTGCCTGTCACCAGATTCCTGTCACGCTTCTCAAAGACCTTGTCTGCAAGATCATCGGGTATCTCCAGCTTGTATCCATAGCGGACAGCCGCTTCAAACACAAACTCCTCCGCTTCCTCCGTGTCGATCCTATAGACCGTAGACGCCGCCACATTCTCTAAGGGCAGTACTCCCACCGTCTTGGGCACTGTAATCTCAATATCATCCCTACCATCATGAAAAATCACATATTGATAAGAGACTCCCGTCGTGTCCATCCCTTCATGGCTTCCCCAAGTCTCCTCCACGGCCACGCCATAGTCCGCGCCGTCCAGTGCCGCCGCTTTTGCCTGAAAATCAGGCAGGGAGCCTGACAGCATCACTGCCACCAAGGCTCCCGACATATATTGTTTCCATTTACATTTCCGCATAACAACACCCCCGCTTACAGGAATCACTCCACGAGCCGCTCCCTTATCTTTTGATATCATAATTCATATTCATAAGATTGCGGATTGCCTTATCATCATCCGTGATATTAGCATCACCGTGAATCGTGTGCTTAATCACGCTGCTCGCCACTGCAAAATTGATCATATCCATCGCCTTGTAATCATGCATAATGGCATAAATCAAACCGGATGCAAATGCGTCGCCGCCGCCCACGCGATCCAGAATATTAAAGGTAAACAGCTTGCTCTCGAAGGTATGTCCTTCATACCACATATATGCCTTCAAGCTGTTCTCGCTTCCGCTGTGTGCATAGCGCACATGGCGAGCAATACATTTCAGATTGGGATACCGGCTCACGAACGCGCGGAAAATCTCGTCCTGCTGCTCATAGGTGGGCTGCAGGGGAACGCCGTCCTTGTAATCTCCCTTGCCGTGGTCTTCCTCATCGCGCCACAGATGATAGGGTTCAATCCCCATCAACACATCCACGTATGGAAGGCATCCGGTACAGAAATCCCTGGCCTCCTCCCAGCTCCAAAGGCTGCTTCGGAAATTTCCGTCAAAGCTCACGGTAAGCCCCTTCTCCTTAGCCTTTATCAGACAATCCATGATCAGCTTCTTACAATTTCCGCCCAATGCCGGGGTGATACCACTCAAATGAAGCCAGTCAAACTCTGCCAACAAAGTATCCAAATCCACGTTAGAAAAGTCATACTCTGTGATCGCGCTGTTTTTTCTATCATAAGTCACCTTGCTGGCACGGATACCATAACCCGTCTCCAGATAATATGTACCCAAGCGATGTGTCGGAGTCTCCTCCGGCGTGCTAAGAATCATGGGAGTACAATGCACGTCATTGCTTCGAAGCATCCTGACTGCGCTTTTCCCCAGACTGTTGTTGGGCACCACAGAGAAAAACGTGCTGTCCACGCCCAAATTCGCCAACGCCAACGCAATATTGGCCTCACTCCCGCCATAGCTGGCTTCAAAAGTATTGGCCATCCGGATTTTCTCATAATTGGGAGGCGACAAGCGAAGCATGATCTCACCTACCGCTAAAAACTTTGTACCTGCTTTCTCCGCCAACAGAGGATTCCTATGTTCCATAATATTCGCCTTTCTTATTTATTTTTATAAATCCATTATACAAAATCCCTCTATCACACGTCAACATAAATTCTGAAAGGTTTACTGCTGTGCCACATCCTTCATGGAGAAGCTGATTCTCCCCATCTTGTCTTTGCCCAAGCATACCACAGTCACGATGTCGCCCAGTGTCAGCACATCCTCCACGCGATCGATTCTCTCTTTGGCAATCTTGGAGATATGAACCATTCCCTCCTTGCCGGGAGCAAACTCGATAAACGCACCAAACTCCTTGATGCTCACGACTTTTCCTTTGAAAATCTGGCCTGCCTCGAAGTCGGTGACAATCATTTTCACCATCTCCTCCGCCTTGCCCATCATCTCCTTGTCCGTGCCACAGATAGAAACCATGCCATCTTCGGTGATGTCAATCTTCACGCCTGTGCGGGCAATGATCTCATTGATCGTCTTGCCACGCTGTCCAACCACGTCGCCAATCTTCTCAGGGTCAATCTGAAGAGAAATGATCTTGGGCGCGTACTTGCCAACCTCAGGTCTGGGAGCCGCGATCGCGGGCTTCATGCAATTATCCATGATAAACAGTCTCGCCTCCCGGCACCTGGCGATAGCGCCCTCCACGATAGGTCTGGTCAAACCATGAATCTTAATATCCATCTGAATTGCCGTGATACCCTCCGTGGTACCGGTCACCTTAAAATCCATATCACCAAAGAAATCCTCAAGTCCCTGGATATCCGTAAGCAGCACGAAATCATCATCCGTGTCCCCGGTCACCAGACCGCAGGAGATACCCGCCACCATCTTCTTGATCGGCACGCCTGCTGCCATCAGAGACATACAGGAAGCACAGGTAGATGCCATGGAAGTGGAGCCGTTGGACTCAAAAGTCTCTGACACGGTGCGAATCGCATAGGGGAACTCTTCCTCTGAGGGCAGCACGGGAATCAATGCCCGCTCAGCCAACGCGCCGTGACCGATCTCGCGTCTTCCGGGTCCGCGGGAAGGTTTCGTCTCGCCCACAGAGTAGGAAGGGAAATTATAATGATGCATATAACGCTTGCTCACCTCATTCTCGTCCAAACCGTCAATCCTCTGTGCCTCAGAGAGGGGCGCAAGAGTACACACGTTACAAATCTGGGTCTGCCCGCGGGTAAACATGGCAGAACCGTGCACGCGGGGAATAATATCAACCTCCGCCGCAAGAGGACGAATCTGTGTGAGCTCACGGCCATCCGGACGCTTATGATCCTTCAAGATCATCTTGCGCACAGTCTTTTTCTCGTACTGATATACAGCCTCGCCAAGAATCGCCAGCCACTCTTCATTCTCCGCAAAAGCCTCCTCCAGCTTCTCGGTAATCTGGCGGATATTTTCCTCGCGAACCTGCTTCTCGTCAGTAAATACTGCCACCTCCATCTCGGCGGGAGTGACAATACGCTTCATCTCTTCAAACATTTCTGTAGGGATTGCACAGCTGGTATACTCATGCTTAGGCTTGCCCACCTCGCTGACAATTTTATCGATAAACGCAATGATGGTCTGGTTGATCTCGTGGGCCTTGTAAATCGCCTCAAGCATCTTCGCCTCAGGAACCTCGTTTGCACCGGCCTCGATCATGATAACCTTCTCTTTGGTGGATGCCACTGTCAGATTCAAGTCGCCTTCCTTCCACTGCTTCTGGGAAGGATTCACAATCAGCTCCCCGTCCACAAGCCCCATCTGGGTCATGGCACAGGGACCATCAAAGGGAATATCCGAGATACAAGTAGCGATCGCGGCGCCGATCATAGCCACAATCTCGGGACGACACTCGGGATCCACGCTCATCACCATATTGTTCAATGTAACATCATTTCTGTAATCCTTGGGAAACAGGGGACGCATGGGTCTGTCAATCACGCGGCTGGTGAGAATCGCGTTCTCGCTCGCCTTCCCCTCACGCTTGTTAAAACCTCCGGGGATTTTGCCCACCGCATACATTTTCTCCTCAAATTCAACACTGAGCGGGAAGAAGTCAATTCCCTCCCTGGGTTTCTCGGATGCTGTGGCGGTACAGAGCACAGTGGTATCACCATAATGCATAAACGCACATCCGTTGGCCTGCTTACCCACACGGTCTACATCCACAACCAGCTTGCGCCCGCCCAGTTCCATTTCATAACTTTTGTACATACTTTCCTCCATTCCGCCGCTTCTTTGCGACATGTTATAATCTGCAATCAGCCGAAACAGAGAATCCCGAAACCACTGAAAAAGCCACGCTCCCTGTCATGTCCTTTTCAGCAATCTCGGATAATCTCCCTGTCCCGGACTGTCGTTTTACCCATTCTTCTGATTCGATTACTCACACAAAAGGAAGCGGAGTGCCCCACCGGACCAGCTCCGCTCCTGCATTTGCATTATTTTCTTAAGCCAAGTTTCTCGATAAGAGCACGATATCTGTTGATATCCTTTTTCTTCAGGTAGTCAAGAAGCCCGCGTCTCTGACCAACCATTTTCAACATACCACGACGTGAATGATGATCCTTGGGGTTGTCCTTCAAATGCTCTGTAAGCTCCTGAATTCTTGCTGTCAGAACTGCCACCTGAACCTCGGGTGAACCGGTATCGCCAGGGGTTCTGGCATACTCGTTCATAATCGCTGTTTTCTTTTCTTTAGAAATCATAGTTTTGCCTCCTTCTTTTTTTAACCGCCAGACACTAAGACAGGGTCGGAGTTTCCCACATCTGGGCATCGGCTGAATCATACCTAATCATCATAACACAAATTCCAGAGATTGTAAATAACGAAATTCAAATCAATCATATAACACTCTTACACATTTCTTTGGTGTACGATAGTTGTACTTGCTGATCCTGATACCGCTCGTCGGGTTGCTGGCATGGATTACCTGCCCGCCGCCAATATAGATTGCCACATGGTTGATGGTGCCGCTGGAATTGGAATAGAACACCAAATCCCCGGGCAGCAGCTCCGAAGCGCTGATCTTGGTACCCTCGTTGGCCTGCGCTCTGGAAGAGTGGGTCAGCTTAATGCCATATTTCTTATATACACTGAGCACAAAACCGGAGCAATCCGCTCCCTTGGTCAGACTGGTGCCTCCCCATACATAGGGATTACCCAGGAATTGTTTCGCATATTCCACCAAATCCACGCGGACATCCGATACACCCTGACCATACAGCAGCTCAGACATAGTGATCGCTGTGTCCAATTTCTCCTCCACAGTCACGAACTCCGCTGCAACATATGCTTCCTCGCCGTCCAAGTCCACCATGATCCAATCGCCCAGATCCTCCAGGAAGTCCAATTCCTCTCCCTTCAAAACCTGTGTCATCACAGCGCTGGATGTGTTCGCCTCATCTCTCACGTTCAAATTATTGGTATTGGCAATCGCCACGGTGCGAACCAATTCATTCGCCTTGTGCTTTGCATCGGGGCCGGTGAACAAAAATTCCGTGCTCACATAACCATCCACCTCGCCGGACTGAATATGTGCCCAGCCATCCAACATCTCCAAAACTTCACAGGCGGAATCCTTGGGCATCTTACCCACCAGCTTCCCATCCAAGGAAGGAAGGGCGCGGACATTCAGATTACCGCTCTCCACATTGGCAATACCAATGTTCGTGTAACCCCAGTTAGCGCCTTTTGCCTGCTCCGCTATTGTGAGGTATTCCTCAGCGGTCAGGTTCGACTCAAACACGGAACCCACACCCGCCGTCAACATAATATTATCAAAGCCCGCCGCACTCGCCTGCATAGGCTCAAGCAACATGCAGCATGCCAAACCTGCCGCAATCAATCGCGCTTTTTTCATCCGTTTTCTTTCAGCTTTCATGTATTTTTCTCCATAATCATTACAATTTTGTTACAAATTTGTTACGCTTTGAGCTTATTATACAGATGTACGCGCCTACTGTCAACGTTTTCTTTGTTTTTTCTTAAGAACAAGGGGCTATTTCTTAGGATTTCTTAAGAGTTTTTTGACGAAACTTCTCCTAAATCCTTTATCACTTCCCCCGCCATGATCAATCCCGCCACGGCAGGCACGAAGGCAACACTTCCCGGGACACCCGCCAATCCCTTCGCTCCCGTGTCCTCTGCAGGCATCCCGGGCCTGATCGCTTCTTCCGTGGAATACACCACTTTCAAGTGCTCCACGCCCCGCTTGCGCAATTCCCTGCGCATCACCCTTGCCAGCGGACAGATGCTTGTCTGGTAGATATCCGCCACCTGAAATCTGGCAGGATCCAGCTTATTCCCCGCCCCCATGGAACTGATGACCGGAGTTCCCGCCTCTTTCGCCCTCATAATAATATCAATCTTGGCGGTGATTGTGTCCACCGCGTCCACCACATAAGAGTATGCCCCAAAATCAAATTCTTCAGCCATCTCCGGCAAATAAAAACATCTCCGGACATTCACCTTTGCCCGGGGATTTATGGAGAGAATCCGTTCCCTCATCACGTCAACCTTATATTGTCCCACAGTCTGCCATGTGGCAATGATCTGTCTGTTGATGTTGCTCGGACTGACCACGTCATTGTCAACGAGCTCAAAGCTCCCGACACCGCTTCTGACCAAAGCTTCCACCACGTGGCCGCCCACGCCGCCCACGCCAAACACGGCGACTTTGCTTCCCTGCAGGCGTTCCAATGCCTCCCGTCCCAGCAAAAGTTCCGTCCTCGAAAACAGCTCCGCCAAATCCTGCTCCAATACCTCTTGTGCCATCCGTACCGCCATCCTCCTGTCAGACATTGACCTCCAGCTCTCCGTCGGCCTCCTTCTCCGCGTTAATGATCGCAAAAGCGATATTCGTCGCATGATCCGAAACCCTCTCCAAACCAGACACTACGTCGGAGAAGATCATGCCCGCCTCCGGAGAGCACTCGCCTCTGGTCAAACGCTCCACATGCTTCATCTGCAGTTCCCGTTCCTTCTCGTCCACGCGATCCTCCAGCCAGATGACATCCTGCATCTTACTGTCATCACTGTGAGCAAACATGGCGATCGCATACTGAATAATCTTGTTCACCATATCCAGCATCTCGCCCAACTCGCGCTGTGCCTCCTTACTGATGTTCGTGTTGGTCTCTATGCGCTGTCTGGCCGCGTCCGCCACGTTCTCCGCGTGGTCACCAATCCGCTCGATATCATTCACCACATGGAACAGTGCGCCCAAACTCTTCAAATCTTCAATAGGAAGGGTCGTCTGATTGATTTTCACCAAATAATCCGTGATGGAGTGGTTCAGGAAATTGATATTCTTCTCCACCTCGTACACTTCCTCGATATCTTCCTCGTCCAAAGTGACCAGGGCGTTCATGGCACGATTCAGATTCTCATTTGCCAAATCTGCCATGCGCTCCAACTCCTTGATGACCTCCACCACCGCAGTGGCAGGATTAAACACAACCTTCTCGCCGATGTATTTAAGCTGATAATGTTCCCGATAGTTGACACCCTTGTCCTCCCCCGGCACACATGCGGTTGCCAGTTTCACAATCAGACCCGAGAACGGAAACAACACAATCACCTGAAACACCTTGATCATGATGTGGGCATTCGCCACAAAATGACCGTTATTCGGAGAAATAGCCTGTATCATGCGAACAACCGGCTCCATAGCCACCAACAGAACCACGTATATCAATGCCGTGCCAATCACATTGAACCAAAAATGAATCAATGCGGCGCGTTTTGCATCCTTCTTGCCGGATAGGGATGCCAGCAGCGCAGTGGTGCAGGCGCCAATATTACATCCCAGGATAATATACAGACAGATGGGCAGCGTCAGCAAATCCTGATTTGCCATCAACAACACGATGCTGACCGTAACCGATGAACTTTGTATGATGGAAGTAAGCAGCATACCCGTGAGTGTTGCCAAGAACGGATTCGTGAGTGACCCCAGCAGATCCACCACCTCCGGAACCTCTCTCAGCCCTGCCATCGCCGTGGACATGGATTTCAGCCCTAGGAATAGAATACCGAAACCAATGATTACCTGCGCCCCTTGCTTGATATTCTGCCTGCTGCAGAACATGGCCACCAAGACCCCTGCCAGCAAGATCACCGGTGCAATCTCCGACAAATTAAAAGACACCAGCAAAGGAGTGACCGTCGTACCAATATTTGCGCCAAATATCACTCCTGCTGCCTGGTACAGATTCATAAGACCCGCATTTACAAAACTGACCACCATGGCAGTACATGCCGAAGAGGATTGAATGATTCCCGTAAAGACAATCCCCACAATCATCCCCATGAACCGGTTAGTGGTAAAAATTTCCAGAATCCGGCGAAGCTTCGCGCCCGCCACCTTTTCAATGGACTCGCTCATCAGACTCATCCCGAAGAGGAAAAGCCCAAGTCCTCCCGCCATTGATACTATCATGTTCGTCAATTCTTCTGCATTCATTCTCTTTTCCTTTGCTCTCTGCGGACCGTGCAGGAACCACCGTAGTCATTTTCCGCCAACTCCACAATTTGCTCCAATTATATTTTACGGAAAAAGAAGGAAAGATACAATAGGTTATTTTTACGTTTCTTTTACTTATATTATCATTTTTTTGCTAATTTTTTACCAAAACAGACACTACGATGTATCGAAAGGACGTCTGAGCTATTGCTTCCTATGATATTGCTCCCCCGCCGCGATATCTTCCTGAAGCTGCTTCTTAAGCGCCTCCACGTCCGCAAACCGCTGTTCCGGCCTCAAGAATGACAAAAGCTCCACCTTAATCTCCTGTCCATAAATATCACTGTCAAAATCATACAGATAAGACTCCACTCCCACAGTCCCCTCCTTAGTGACCGTGGGTTTACAGCCCACATTGCTGATGGAAGGATAATACCTTCCCCTATAGTATACCTTGGAATAATAGACTCCATTCGGCGGCAGCAGCTTATTTTCCGCTGGCAGGAGGTTCACCGTTGGAAAGCCAAGAGTTCTGCCCACACGATTGCCATGCACCACGGTTCCAGCCACTAGGTAAGGCGCCCCGAGCAGCCGCTCTACAAGTTCCATATTTCCCTGCTCCACCTGTCTTCGGATGTAAGAAGAGCTCACCTCCACGCCATCCGCGCAGACCTTCTCCACAAGCTTGACCTGAAAACCCAGGTTCCCGCTCATCTCCCGCAAAAGCTCCATATCCCCGGCGCCGCCCGCCCCAAAGGAAATATCCGCTCCCGCCGCGATGAAGCCTGCCTGCATCCTGTCCGCCAAAATCTCACTCACAAAAACCTCCGGCGCCATGGCCGCCGTCTCCAAGGTCAACGGGAATTCTATCAGCACATCCACCCCCATCAAAGCAAAAATCTCCCGCTTCACCGGCTTTTCAGTGAGTTCCTTGCCATCCGAGAGCCCGAACAACACCGCCGGCGCGGGGTCGAAGGTGAACACGCAGGCCTGCATGCCATTTTTCTTCTGTTCGATGATTTCCTCCAGAAGCCGCCTGTGCCCGATATGCACGCCGTCAAATTTTCCGATGGCCACAGCCGATTCCGTATACAATTGAAAATCCGTCGTTCCTTGTATCATTTCCATAAAACCGCCTTCTTTCCACCGTGTTTTGTCCATTCTCCAACATCAAGCTTCAGTCCCGCTCCAAGAACATCTTCACAGGCGCGTATTGCCTCTCAGACATATCATAGCCATAAATCCCGGCAAAGCTCCCGTCCTCCCGATATACTCGTATCCACTGCCCCGCCTCAGGGCAAAGGGTATCTGTCCCCGCGTCCATCGCTTCCACAAAATCTTCCCCCAACCGATTGCCGTTTTCCAGCAATCGCGCCCGCTCAGCCTTGACCCGCATTGCAGGACAGTCCATGAACAGAGAATCCACGGGAACCAACGCCTCCCGCACACGCCCCTCGTCCCGCAGTCGCTCCAACTCGGCCATGGTAATCGCCTCCGCCAGCCCAAATTGCCCCACCCGGGTGCGCACCAGGCTTTGCATGGCTCCGCCACAGCCCAGCTTCTCCCCGATATCTGCACACAGTGTCCGGATATAAGTCCCTTTGGAACAAACCACCCGAAGTCTCACCACCGGCAGAGCCATGTCCAATATCTCTATCTCATGAATGACCACCGGCCGCGCCTTGCGCTCCACCTCTTTGCCGGCGCGGGCCAATTCATAAAGCTTCTTGCCATTCACCTTAAGCGCCGAGTACATAGGCGGAACCTGCTCATAATCTCCGATAAAACCAAGCACCGCCTCCCGCACCTGCTCCCCGGAAACCTCCACGGGGCTCTTCCGCAAGATCTCCCCTGTGGTATCCTGGGTATCCGTGGACACCCCCAGAAGTAGTTCCGCCACATACTCCTTGTCCCGATCCGTCAGCATATCGCAGAGCTTGGTTCCGCTTCCCAGACAAACCGGAAGCACACCGGTCGCCTGGGGATCCAGAGTGCCGGTGTGCCCTATTTTCTTCTGCTTTAAAATACCGCGCATTTTTGCAACCACATCATGAGAGGTAAATCCCGCCTCCTTATGAATGTTTATGATTCCGTTATACATAAAAACTAATATTCCTCCAATTGTCCGGCAATGTGCAGTGACAGATTATTGACGCAATCGTGAAACGTCCCCCGCATGGTACATCCCGCCGCGCGCGCATGTCCGCCTCCGCCAAAGCATACCGCCACCTTCGCCACATCCACCTTTTCATCGGAGCGCATACTTACCTTGTACTCCAACACATCCGCCTCATACATAAAAATTGCGCAGCTGATTCCCTTGATATTACGCAAATGATTGACAATCCCGTCCAAGTCCTTGGGACCCGCATTGTAGAAGTCCATGGTTTTCCGGGTAACCACGCTGACAATACATCGGTTGTCCATGAAACGGATACTCTCCATCAAAGCCCTGCCCATAATCTGTGACTGTATATAGGTTCTTTGATAAAAGGTCTCCTCAATCAGCCTGGCAAAATCAAAACCATAGCTGATGAGATTCGCCCCCTTCCTCATGGTCTCCGGTGTGGTGTTGGAATATTGAAATACTCCTGTGTCATGGATCATGCCCGTATACAGAGCCTCCGCGATATCTCTGTCCAGATGATCCTCCCCAATCAGGTCATACAATACCTCACAGGTGGATCCAATCTCCGGGCGTATCAAATTCACATCCCCGCATCCGGTGTTGCTCACGTGATGGTCAATATTGATAGTCTTGACCGCCACCTGAAAATACTTGACAGCATCCCCGAGACGTTCCTCGTTACAGTCTAACGCAAAATAAACGTCAAAAGTCTCTTCCTCCGGAAAATCGCTGATAATCTTGTCAAACCCTTTCAGATACTGAAAAATCTCCTGGGGTTCCTCCAAGAGAACCTTCACTTCCGCCTGTGGAACATTTTTATGCAAAAACTGCCACAGAGCCAGACACGCGCCCACACAGTCGCCGTCCGGCCTTACGTGCCCGCTGATGCCTATCCGTTTTGCGCCGCTCACTTCCTGTAATAAATCCATAGATTCCTCACTCTTCTTCATTTTCTTCCTGCTGGACTTCCTCGTCCTTTGAGGTGCTGTCCGCGGACATCTGTCCGACCACCTCATCAATCTTATGGGACATATTCACCCCGTACTCAATAGATTGATCCATGACAAAGGTGATGTCCGGCGTGTTGCGCAGATTGATGGTCTGTGCCAACTGGCGCTTGATAAACCCTTCCGCGCTCTTAAGCCCCGCCAGCGTCGCTTCCCTTGCCTCGTCCCCGCCAAGCACGCTGATCCACGCCTTACAACTCTTCAAATCGGGAGCCACCTCCACCGCAACCACACTTGTCAAAGGGCTGATACGCGGATCCTTGATCTCCCCCCGGATGATCTCGGCCAACACACGCTGCACCTCCCCGTTCACCCGGGTATTCTTCACACTATTTTTTCTCATCGTGGCACCTCCACCATGATATATGCCTCCACGATATCCAGCTCCTTCATCTGGTCAAAGCCCTCAAACACAAGACCACACTCAAATCCCGCTTTCACTTCCTTCACGTCATCCTTGAAACGCTTCAGTGATGCCAGGCTGCCTTCATAAATCTGCTCGCCCTCACGGGTGATGCGCACCTTACAGCCTCTCTGGAACTCACCATCCAACACATAGGAACCCGCAATATTACCAATCTGAGAGGCTTTGAACAACTGACGCACCTCAGCATGACCAATCACTTTCTCCTCATAGATGGGATCAAGCATTCCCTTCATAGCCGCCTCGACATCCTCAATCGCCTGATAGATCACCTTGTAGAGACGCACGTCCACGCCTTCCTGCTCCGCAGTGGCCTTGGCTGTGGCATCCGGTCTGACATTAAAACCAATAATGATCGCGTTGGAAGCGCTTGCCAGCACTACGTCAGACTCATTGATGGCTCCCACGCCGCCATGGATACATTTTACCACAATCTCCTCGTTGGACAACTTTAACAGCGACTGCTTCACGGCCTCCACGCTGCCCTGCACGTCCGCCTTGACAATCAGGTTTAACTCCTTCAGATTGCCCTCCTGGATCTTCGAGAACAAATCATCCAAAGACATTCCCGTCTTGGTGTCCTCCAACATTTTCTCCTTGTTCTGAGCCAGATAAGTCTCTGCAAAGGACTTGGCAGTCTTATCATTCTCATGGGCAATAAATACCTCGCCCGCGCCGGGCACGTCAGAAAGCCCCAAAATCTCCACGGGAGTGGAAGGACCCGCTTCTTTCACTCTTCTGCCCTTGTCATCCACCATGGCGCGCACCTTGCCGTGGCTTGCGCCCGCGGAAATGAAATCTCCTACATGTAAAGTTCCCTTCTGCACCAACACCGTCGCCACGGGGCCGCGTCCCTTATCCAGCTCTGCCTCGATGACAAGTCCTCTTGCCCGTCTGTCAGGGTTGGCCTTCAATTCCAAAATATCCGCCGTGAGCAGAATCGTCTCCAGCAAATCCTCAATACCCTGCCCGGACTTGGCAGACACCGGCACAAACTCTGTATTGCCGCCCCAATCGGTAGCAATCAGCTCGTACTCCGTAAGCTCCTGCTTCACACGCTCAATGTTTGCAGAAGGTTTATCAATCTTGTTCACAGCCACAATAATCTCAATGCCTGCCGCCTTAGCATGACTGATTGCCTCAATCGTCTGGGGCATTACACCATCATCCGCCGCCACAACCAAAATCGCGATATCAGTTGCATTCGCACCACGCATACGCATAGCAGTAAAAGCCTCATGTCCGGGTGTATCCAAAAATGTAATCTTTCTCTCTCCCAAGGATACCGTGTACGCGCCGATGTGCTGCGTGATCCCTCCGGCCTCCTTGTCAATCACATTGGTCTTACGAATCGCGTCCAGAAGGGAAGTTTTACCGTGATCAACGTGTCCCATGACACAGATCACGGGCGGTCTCTCCACCATGGACTCCGCCGCTTCCTCTTCCTCCTTCAAGAGTTCCTCTATCACGTCAACCTTAATCTCCTTCTCACAGAGAATATCGTACTCCATGGCAATATTTTCCGCATCTTCATAGGAGATCTCCTGATTGACAGTCACCACTTTCCCTTCCAGAAAGAGCTTCTTGACAATCGCGGAAGGCTGCAGCTTCATCTTCTCGCCCAAATCCCTGATCGTAATTGTCTCCGGAAGCGTGATGACCTTGATAACCTCCTCAACCACTTCCTTTTTCTCCGGCTTGATAAATCTTCCGGGTTTATTTTTCAGCACATCCTCCTCGTAGATATGATCCTTCTTGGAGCGCTTGTTGTCCTTCTCGCGCCCCATACGCCTCTTGTCGTCATCACGCTTTTTCTCCATATCCTTGGTCGGAGCCTCACCCGCAAATCCTTTGTGAGCTCCCTGCCCTGCATTGCCTCTGCTGTCGCGACTACCACCGTTAAAACCGCGGCCAGGCCCTGCACCATTACCAGCACCGCGGCGATCATTCTGACCACCTTCACCGCCTGGACGACCCTGTCTGTTAAATCCTCCCTGCTGCCTGTCAGCGTTTCCTCCCGGTCTGACATTCTGAGCACCTCCTCGATTCTGGCCGTTCTGAGCGCGTCTCGCGGCTGCCTGCCCGCGATTATCATGATTATCACGGTTATCCTTCACCGGTCTCTCGCCCTGCGGTCTGTCGTTTTGTCTGGTCTCCGCAACCACACTCTGCTGCTCTGTAGGATTCTGCACCTTCTCGCTTTCCTCCGCGGGCCGCTTTGCCGGCTGTGGCTTACTGCTGACCATCTGCACGGAAGGCGTGGGAGAGGGAGGGGTCAACGGCTTAATAGGACGGACAGGCGCCTGCCCTCTTCCATTGTTGCCATATCCATTCTGCCCTCTGCCCTGATTCCCGCCCGGACGCTGTCCATTGCCGCCGGAATGACCACCGGACATCTTGGAATTCTGCTGATTGCTGACAATAATAATATTACTCTTTTTCTTTTTGGACTGACCGGATGCCTTTTGTGCCTCGTCAGGTTTCTCCCCTGTCTTTTGCGGCTCCTTTGCGGTCTTCACACCCTCTGCCTTGGGCTCCTTTGTGGTCTTCTCACCCTCTGCCTTCGGTTCCTTCACGCTCTTCGCATCCTCCGCCTTTGAGTCCTTTACGACCTTCGCCTCCTCCGCCTTGGGTGTCTCCGCCCTCCCGAAAGATTTCTTGACCATATCAGCCACGTCCTCCTCCACGGAGCTGCTGACCGACGTTACCTCGATTCCCTTCTCCTGCAGGAAGCTCAATATATCTTTACTATTCTTATCCAATTCCTTTGCGAGCTCATGTACTCTGATTTTCGCCATGCTTTCCTCCATTTCCTGTCACCATCCGCAACCGGATCATGCCATACTACATTTCTAATTGTTTGATGACCGCCTCTGCCAGCCCTGCGTCACATACGCCCAGAGATGAGCGCATATCTTTTCCGATCGCCCTGCCCAATTCATCCTTTAGGCCATATTCACGAACCGGAACCTCATAGAATTTACATTTATTATGAAACAACTTCTTGGTGTTCTCCGACGCATCCTCCGCAATGATCACCAGCATGGCAGAACCGTTCTTCACTGCATCCAACGTCTGGAATTCACCGCTCACCAGATTGCGCCCTCTCATCGCGAGCCCTAGTAACGACAAAACCTTATTTTGCTTCAAGCTCATCAAACTCCTTTTCTAAAGCGTCATACACTTCGCTGGGAATCCCCATCTTAAAAGAACGCTCCAGCCCTTTATTCTTGCGGGCTTTCTGCAGGCATTCCCTACTCTTACAAACGTATGCGCCCCTTCCATTCTTCTTGCCTGTCATGTCCAGACAAATTCTATCATCCTCGGCCGACTTCAACACGCGCATCATTTCTTTCTTGCCTCGCATCTCCCCACAGCCGACACACTGTCTCAAAGGAATCTTCTTACTCCTCGTCATAGTCGTTGTATTCCCCATCCTCACTCTCGTCATCATACTCTTCATCGTAATCTTCATCATACTCGTCATCCAGATAGTCCTCATAGCGGAATCCGGGAGAGTCCTTCGCCTGAGTCTCAGACTTGATGTCAATCTTATAACCCGTGAGTCTTGCCGCAAGTCTGGCGTTCTGCCCCTCCTTGCCGATAGCGAGGGAGAGCTGATAATCCGGAACCACAACCTTCGCAGTCTTCTCGTCCGGATCCGCGAACACCGCTACCACCTTCGCGGGTGACAACGCATTCTGAATCAGATTGCCGGGGTTGTCATCCCATGGGATAATATCGATTTTCTCGCCCCGAAGTTCCTCCACGATCGCGTTGACCCTGGCGCCATTCATACCCACGCACGCTCCCACGGCGTCCACGTTGGGGTGATTGCTCCACACCGCCATCTTGGTACGGCTGCCCGCCTCCCTGGCAATACTCTTAATCTCAACCGTGCCGTCCTTAATCTCCGTCACCTCGGACTCAAACAATCTCTTCACCAGCTCCGGATGGGTCCGGCTCACATTGATGCGGGGGCCCTTGGAAGTATTCTTCACCTCCAAAATATATACCTTGATGCGCTCGGTAGGTCTGAACACCTCGCCCTTCACCTGCTCACTCTCGGCGAGCATCGCATCCGCTTTGCCCAGATTGATGCTGATATTCCTACCGATATTGCGCTGTACCACGCCGGTGACCACATCCTTCTCCTTCTCGAAGTACTGGTTGTAGATCACGCTTCTCTCTTCTTCCCGGATCTTCTGCAGAATCACGTTCTTAGCGTTCTGGGTAGCGATACGTCCAAACTCCTTGGACTTGATCTCCACCTTCAGCATATCGCCGACCTGTGCTTTCTGGGAGAGCGCCTGCGCGTCCTCAAGGGCTATCTGCAGACAGTCATCAGCCACATCCTCCTTGGCAGCTACCACTTCCTTCTCCGCATATACCAGAAAATCGCAAGTCTCGCGGTCAATCTCCACCTTCACGTTCTCCACCTTACCAAAATGGTTCTTGCAGGCGGTGAGCAGAGAATTCTCAATGGCATCAAACAATGTCTCCTTGCTGATCTCCTTCTCCTTCTCCAGAATATCCAACGCCTCCATTAATTCCTTGTTCATCATTTCCTCCGTTTCCGGCTTTCGCCTTGTTCTCTATTGTTTTAAAAATCCAATGCCAGTCGAATCAGGGCAATCTCCGCTCTTTCAAACGTGCGCCCGCTCCCGTCCTCCTGCCGGATCGTCAATTCCTTCTCGTCAAAGCTCTCCAATGTCCCTGCAAACTCCTTGCACTTGTCAATGGGCTTAAACAACTTAATCTCCACATCCTGGCCAATACTTTTCGCAAGATGCTTATCCTTCTTCAGCGTACGCCCGAGCCCTGGGCTGGACACCTCCAAAATATACGCCTCTGGAATAAAATCCTCCCTGTCCAACACATCCGACAACGCCCTGCTCACATTCTCACAGTCGTTGATATTCACACCCTCCGGCTTGTCAATGTAAGCCCTCAGATAATATTCACTGCCCTCCTTCACATACTCCACGTCATAGATTTCCACGCCATTCTCCGCGGCAATCGGAGCAAGCAGCTCCTCCGTGCGGGCCTCGTACGTTTCTCGTTTCGACATCCCAATCCTCCTTCAGAAAACCTCCTCATTGCTCACAATCGAGTAGGAAAGGGTTTCCCCTACTCGCTGCGCGGGGTGCGTGCTGCAAAGCAGCAATCTATATTGCGCCCCCCTGCGCACAAAGAAGAAAGAGTGGCGCGCGTCCACTCTTACTAAACTAACTTTATGCTACTGAAAGTATAGACCCAAAACTTGGAAATGTCAACAGTTTTTTTAGCTTCCTATTCCCCTAATATCCCCTGCATCCGCTTGATCACTTCCCGTTCTCCCGCAATCTGCTGCTCCAAACGTTCGATGTTTACCTTGGCTTCCTGACTTCGCTCCCATGCGGCAGCATATTGCAGCGCCCTGTTCAAACCCGCAAGTTCCATATCCGGGGAAAGCTCCTTGGTGAGTGTCACTTCCACCTCCTTGAGCTGGTAACTGAGCCCGTCACAGGTTCTCCTGTCCTCGCCATACTGTGGAATAAACCTGGCAAACGCTATTTCCCCAAACTCTTCCGTGTCATACCATAGCTGACAATCATGAACGAAAAAAGGAGGTATGACACAATCCAATCCGGATATGGCCTCCTCCACCAACTTTGCGGCGCCTATACTCCTGACATCCTCCCCCGCCAAACCGCTCGCCGCAGTCTGGAGAATCGCCAACAATTCCCCAATATTCATAGTGTTACCTCCCCGTTTTCTCATTTGTACCAGAATCCAACATGCCCACCATACACTTCATGTTCTCTTCATTGTAACATATGGTTTGCATAAAATACACCTTAATCGGATAACACAAATGGAAATTATATATTGCATCCAAGCCCCGCCTGCCGGATAAAAGAAGCGATGCTCTCGGCTTCAGCAGCCGCTTTCAGCCACTGCCGCAAGACTGCCGGATCGTACTGATCCAAAATATGCCTCCGAAGCGTCTCCGGAACTGTGCCCAGTTCTTCCAGAAGAATAAGAATTGATTCCGATTTTCCTTTGGCCATTCCTGCCGACATTCCTTCCGATATTCCTTCCGCCATTCCCCGCTCGTACTCCGTCTTCCGCATGGCTCGCCGGGTCTCCTCCTCGTCATACTCAAAAATACTCATGTATCTAACCTCCGCCTTGTTGACCAGAAGGAATTCCCGCAGGATCCCCTGATCGATACATTCGTCCACCGCCCGATCTACCGCCTCACTGATGGGAAGAGTACTGGCGTACAATCTGACCTTGTCCACATACTGCATATATTCCCCGAGCGTCTGGCACTGTGCCTTCAAAACTTCGTTGCACCCGGCATTGATGTTGAGCACCTGCACAATAAGTTCCAGTTCCGATGCCGGCATCCCGGCAAGCTCCGCTTCCCCTGCCGCTCTCCCATTCCCCGCATAGGCATCCGAAAGCCGCAACAGCACCTGCTCTGGACAAGGTGCCGTCCCATTGTAGAACACCATGAAATGAGGCGCCGGAATGGATACCCGCCTGCCGCCATAGAGATTCTCCCCCACCGTAAGCTTTCCGTACTCCGCAGCCACATACTGCAGAAACCGCAGCGGCATGTTGGGGTTCACAGTGGACTGATGCTCAAACAGATAGAGGTTCAGGTCAATCAGCAGAGCAATGTCATTCTTGACCCCAAGGTATACGGCGCTCTCCAGCGTGACAATCTCCAACGCCGCAGGATCCTGATAATCGTTTCCAGTGACGGCATTGTATAGCCCCAGCAGTCTCGTCCGATCCCGGAAAAGCATCCGAAATACCGTATCCTTGTAACGGCGGTTTGGGCTCACGGTCTCTGCCGTGAGGCGGATTTTCTTGTGTTTTTTCTTCATAAGTACCTCCTTTGCGGGGGCATTATTTCCCAAAAGGAAATACAAGAAAACCCGGCGTTCCCGTTCCGGCTTCCCTTGACCCCCGTGCGTTTTGATGTGTGGGTAAAGCACAGATTTCGTTTGAAGTCAGACGGGAGAACTCCCCGAGACACGGCAAAGCCATGAATGAATCCAAAGAATACATGCTTGTAGAAAAAGTATAACAGAGCTATGCTAAATTGGCAACAAAATTTTTTAATTTTGGGCTCCGAACATCTTGCACATAAAAATTTTAATTCAGCGATTTTCGCTGTAAAACCGTGCATTCGTCATAATGTCTACGGGTATGTCGTGCCCAGAGGGGAAGACAGGGCCTGGTGCATTCGGCAGGCTTTTTGGGGGTGGTCATTTCCGGGGGGCGCAGGAACGTCCCGACAGTTGTCCAAGGGACGTTCCCGGTGCCGTGGGCTGATTGAAAATCATTGTTTTTCATGACTTGAAAACGGACTGGAAATTTCTCTGTTTTGCACAAGGGATCATACTGCGCGTTCGGGACTGATCTCCCTGACAGTCCGGCTGGGCGTGATGGTAAGCCCTTCCATCAGCCAGCGGAATTGCTTTGGTGTCAGAGCTTGTACCTCGGAAGCTGACCGGGGTCATTGGAACTTTCCCTGTTCCAGTCTCTTGTATAGAAGGAATCCGTTGCCCATCCACAATAAGCCTTTTATTCTGTCGGCTCTGCGGCCGCAGAAAAGGAAGAGCGTACCTTTTTCAAAGGAGGTCTGATGCTATTTATCACCTATGATCATGGAAAGTCCGTCTATCCCTTTCCGGAGATCGACATAACCGCATGCCAGAACCACACGCCGGATGCCGGCAGCATCTTCAAGCATGGGACACCTCCTTCAGAATCCGGGCAAGAACCGTGTTCGAAATGTCATTTGTGATTTCTATGCTCATGCAGGATGTCCGGATCACGGTAACGCCGGCAACTGCACTTTCCGTGTCTTCCGGTGCAGACCGAACAAATGATACCTCCACAAAAGCAACGTCTGTCTTTTCAGACACTGCAGGAAGGGCGGTCTTTTCCTGTATCAGGTCATATGCCTGTTGCCGGAATTTTCGTTGCCAATGATAGTAACTTTACTCGCATATGCCATTTTCGTCCAGCCAGCTTTTGGCCGACTGGCCTGCGGGACGCTGCCCGCAGGCTCTGATGATGCCTGTCCAATACTCGGCACGTATTTCATGAGTGCATTGATCCATAGTGTTTAGTACCTCCTTGAAAAAATCTGTTGTTTTTTCAAGGATGCACTAAAAATGCTTTTAGAGAAAGGCGGGGGATTTGACGTTTACTCTCAGAAACAGCAAAGCTTAACAATTTGAGACCTTATTATTATTTCAAGCATCTGCTCACAGAGCTGCCAAACCTTTGTGATGATAATGGAAATATAGAACCTGCAGAGCTGGATCGTCTGTTGCCCTGGTCAAAGGAACTTCCGGATGATTGCAGGAAACCACGCCGCTGAATATAGCGGCGTTACTTTACTGTGGGGCGTATGATTTGACACTTACAGGAAAAAAGAACTGGGTGATGATCGATACCATTGCAGGAGCAAAATCCAGCGCCATCATCTACAGCATAGCGGAGACGGCAAAGGCCAACAACCTGAAGCCATATGAGTACTTTGAATATCTTCTGACAGAGATCCCGCAGCATCTGGATGAGACTGACCGGAGTTTCTGCGAAGATCTGCTTCCCTGGTCAGACAAGCTGCCAACAGGATGCAGAAAGTGAACAGTTCATCAATGCCGCCCTTCAGAGGGCGGTTGAATTTATAAGGGTACTTGCTATGATGCGTTTACGCCGGAACGGTGGCTCACTTTCACCGAACAGACGGATCAAATCCACCCAGATTATTCAGGTGATGTATTTCACCCCGGATTATTCACTTCTGCACTGAAATTTACAATTTCAAGTCAGCTTTAAAACTTAATCGGCAGACACAACTTATTCTGCTATATGTCTCAGTTTCGGCAATATATGTTTGCAATAAAATAATGCTGTCATGTCTCAAGAATTATCTTTTAGTCGAATGTCCTTTATAATGCATACTAATATCAACATTTTTTTGTTCTCCATTAGTGGTATAACTTCTTTTTTGCTCTTCAAGCAAGTCAGACAATGTCCAGTATACATTATTATCAGGATTACATACAGTATAATCTAAAGAATTATAAAAATAAGTTTCATATAACTTCAAATAGTTATCTATCCAATTAGTTAAATTTTTACACATTAATTGACTTCCATTACTATCTGATTTATAAAATAAATTTTTAATTCTGTTAAAGTAATCAATGTGCGCATAAATAACTCTAACTATATGAAGCTGTGGGCGAAAAGAAAATTCAGAAAGTCTTTTCCTAACTTTAATTTGAGTTTCAAATCGCGGTTTTGTCCGTGGATGAAAAAACTGATTCAAATACTCATTTTTATCGATCATGTATTGTTCCATATATTGTTCCATAAACAGATTATGTCTCTTACAACATAATTCAACTGCATTATATACTGGCGCAATTAGCTTGTCTATTTCTTCTGTTGAGGTTGCCTGATGTAGTGGCCGTGCCTCTAAATCTTTGCAATATCTCGCAGAGTAAAATTCAAAATTTGCAACAATATCATGTATTAAAACAAATCCTTCATCTGTAATAGAAAAAAATATTTGATCGTCTCTTCCACTATCAACAATTTCTTCAAAATAAGTTTTCAATTCATTATATGCAGCAGCTGTATGAGACAACTTTACACCATCTACAAAATATAACGGACGTCTCCAAAGTTCATCATTATCGGGGTCATATCCATATGCATCTGAATGAAAGACTCCAGTATTTCTTGCACACATATCTGCTAAACGCTCTAAAATTAATTTTCTTGTTATTAATGACTCTTTGGCTTGATATTCCTTGGCTATTTGCTCATCATTTAAATCTTTTTCAATAAAAACAAATTTTACATTTTCAAACATTCTAATAATATCCCTTAATGATACATGATCATCAATCGGAATATTCTTTCGGTTATTTGAATATGAATATAAGGCTTGCCCACATTTTGAAATATAAAGATAATTTAAAATCAATCTGTTTAGTGTAGTGGGATAATCTATTAAAGAAAATTCTTCACAGCCAAACCCCATCCTATTCCATATCTTGCTTCTTTTATACAGTAGTGAAAGTTCAAACACAAGGGTAGCCACTTTTTGCCACTCTTTAGAATATGATGTTGAATTAAAATCTACCAAAAAATTTTTCGTATATTTATCATCATCCAAAAATACAGACAACACATTAGAAAGCGCCCTATAATTATGGTTGAAAAAGGCATCCAAATTTATTGAACTATGTATTTCATAACTTTCTTCAATTTCTACACTATCTTCATACTCAAGTAAAGGAGTTTTTGCATGTATTGATGTTATTTCTCCTAATTGTGTCAATTTATAAACTATATCATCATCATCAACGTTATTAGTCCAATAAGAAACTCTATGTTCTAAAATATCTTGAGATAAGTACAATTCAGAAATATCGCATACCTTAATAAAGTATGAATTATAATTTATGCCCATTTCCAAATCAGGTAAATGGGACGTTATGTGAGAATACAATACTTTTCGAACTGTTATAAATATGCCAAAATTAGGTAGTTGATTTTTTATTTTCTTCTTTTTATAATTCATAAACCTATGCATCACACCCCAAAGCATTAATACATTTTCAGCCGAAAGTGCAGGATCGGTAATAACATCTAAATTATCAAAAATCAATATATATGATTGAGAGGATAGATTCCTTTCATCCGCTGCCAAGAAATTAGCGCATATCAATATAATAAATAGTGCAACTATGGTCTGTGTTTGTCCTTGGTTATGCCATACATTTCCATTCTTTGAGGCGAAGCCTTTATTGCTGTCATTCCTATTATTAAAAGTTTCATTTAAATATCCATGTATCTTTATTCTAAGAGTATTCCAATTTGAATCTTCCTTTATCTTTATAAATTGAGCAATAATACTGGGTAATTGAAAATCCAATTCAGCAATATCCAAATCAGTTCCCAATTCTATAAATTTATCCCATACTTTTTTTCTTGTTTTTTTAACATGTATTATACTATCCAAATACCTATCAAATTCATTTAATGTTTCACCAA
Organism: uncultured Lachnospiraceae bacterium; assembly: GCA_947175035.1. Lineage (GTDB taxonomy): Bacteria > Bacillota > Clostridia > Lachnospirales > Lachnospiraceae > Acetatifactor. The sequence goes on from CAMWLG010000009.1 coordinate 66,750, forward strand.
AAAACATATATGGTTCTTCCGGATATGACCACCTCTTTCCTATATCTATATAAAAACTGTCTATATCAATTTTCCTTTTGCGAAGTAAATAATTCATAAAAGTTGTTTTACCACAACCTGCATATCCTTGGAAAACATACACCTTAGACTCGTTTAAATTAATGATTTTTTCCTGTAACCACTGATCACATAAATGAGTTTGCAAAATACGAGAACTTCTTCTTTGTGATATTCCATCCGTAATCACAATTTTTCTATTTTTTATCAATGAATAATCAAGATAAAGACCATCTATGTATTCTTTTCCCCAAAACATTTCGTCTGTAACTAACGCTTTTCCTTCATCATCTGCATTATTTAATACATACTGCTGTGAATAGGAATCGGCCTTTAAATATGCTTTTATAGGAAATTTATCTCCTTTTACATTAATTATCGCCAAACAAATCGCCTCCTTTTTCTTTAGTGTTAGACCTTTACGAAGCTTCAAAAAATATATCTATAAACCCAAAAATCATCATTTGAAATTTGATAAATTTACCCTATTAATTTGGCACGCATTTACTGTTATATGTTAATGCGATATCCATCTTCTGTGACTTTAAATATATTATTTTCAGTAAAAGTCCTGAGGATTTTATATGCAATTTTCTCATCAATTCTATAATATTTTTTTATATTTCCTATAATTACATCCTTTTTTACATAATCGTACAATTTTATGCTATTTTTTCCTCTTTGTCTACCCATCCATTTAATTATATCCAAGGATAATAATTTTTCCTTTTCAGAATTTAATAATTGTAATAAAGCGATCGATGCACAAAATGCAGCATATGCTTGTAATCTGTCTTTTAAGTTTTCAGGACATAATACTTGTTTTTCTTCTAACTTTTTATCAATATCTTTACATACTCCCCAATCACAAATAGCCTTTACAATAAAGCAAGGAACCTTAGCATAATAAATACACTCTTTTGCAATTCCATAGCCCTCCATTTCTCCACCTAATTCTTTCTCATTATTTGTTGCCTCCTGTATTTCTTTCTTGGCTTTTTGAGATGAAACGACAGCTTCTCCTGTGCTCATACTGCCCCATACTACTTTTATAGAAAAAACACATTTCTTTTCATTTTTACGATTTTCCTTTTTCAACTCAATAGAATCTGTCAAAATTCTCCCATCTTCACCATTACAAAAATTATTTAAAATTGGATATATGCCGCTTCCTGGGAATTTATCTTCCAACCAAAAATTGAAATTATCATGCTTTATACTGAGCCCCTTATCTCCAATTTTCTGACCAATAGACCACGGATATAACTTTTTAGGTATCAATACATCACCTATATTTTGATTATGCGGATCACGTCCATAGCATATTCCAAAAGAAATAATACACAATGGCTTAATAAAAGGATTATTTGAGACAAATCTAACTAAATCAGTACTACCTCCAGGAGTGTTTGCTCCTGTTTCATAAGCATGCAAATGAAGAATATAAACTGAATGCATTTTAAAAAGATATGCATCTGGTGCTCCCCAATCAACATTCTCAAAAATTTTTATTGCTTCTTTTCTCTTCTTCAAATCATTACCTTTTTGTTTAGATACGACATAATTTAGTGAATCACATTCTACCTTATTTGCGGTCAAAACAACCAGCGAAACTAGTGGGAATAAAGAATCAAATTCATCATTATTTACAATATTAATTGTATCTCTAAAATATCTATTATCTTGATTGCTTCTTATTGATGAATAGCAATAATTCATTAAATTCTGTTTATCCGAATTAAGAAATTTTATTACACAATCAACAACTTGTTTTTCTTCTGTATTTTTTTCTAAACTCATGCTTGAACCTCCGCCCAATTCCATTCTGGTATATTATCTTTTTTGATGTAATTCCATTAGTTATTATTATGTTTATATTTCCAAATATAAAAAACATAAACATTCGTAGTTTCCAGTATATAATTCCTTCTACAATGCAGGCAGTATACGAAGGCCTATGAGTATGTATAAATAAAGGCTTCTCAATAACCTGCGCTATTGAACAATCTAAATTCCTATATAGAAAGAAATAAAAATTGTTTCGCGCTACGCTATAAAATAGAAGAGAATTCCGCTAAAAATAAACATTTTAAGGACATAGCCAGAATTAACCAGCGAGAACTACGGATAATTTACCCTTTATTAAGTCTCTTCCAGCCATTCACGTACTCCTTAGACAATCATTTGCCAAATCAAATCCATCCCCATCACAAGTATATTCATAATCCATTTCTCTCTATCTTGTCAAAACACTACTACAATTCGTCAGTATTACAATTTAATTTTACAATCATCATCTCTATAAGTCAACTATTATTAAATACTAGACCTTATGTGAAAATTTCAAAAGTTAATTCCACCGCCCACTTATGCGGTGGAATTAACTTTTG
>CAMWLG010000010.1 GCA_947175035.1 uncultured Lachnospiraceae bacterium
GACACATCTTTCACCTTGCCGGTCTGAATATAAAGTTTTCCCTCAAAAATATGTATTGTGCCAAAGGGCCTTACTCTTGGTTGATCACCCTCAACCGTTGCAAGATAATAAGTTTCTGCATCCTTTAAAAACTGAAATACTTTTTCCATGTTCTTTAATCTCCTTTATTATTTTTATTTTTTATCCATTACACTAAGATACTTCTTCCTGATAGCGAGGCAATGATACGACCGTGTAATCATGGTTCATTGCCGGAAGGATTTTCTCCAACAGATCCTGCGTCGCGAACTTGATACTTGAAGTATTGATGCATGGATGGCATCCAACTTCGGTTCCCTCCAGCACATCCTCGTCAATGACAAGCCGCACTTTCTGCTCCTTGTCATTCATAAGACCCATAACGCTGACAGAACCTGGTGTGATGTCAAGAAATTTCAGCATATATTCTTCTTTCGCAAATGACAGACGGGATACTCCCAGTGCTTTTGATAAATCCTTTGTCTTGAATTTCTTATCTCCCGGCATCATCAGCAGATAAAAATCTGTTTCCTGCCGGTTGCATAGAAAGAGATTTTTGCAGATCGTTGCCTGCAAAGCTTTGTCTATTTCTTCGCATACTTCCATAGTCATTGCGGCTTCATGGTCAATGCGTTTATATTCTATTCCCAGTTGATCGAGTAAATCATAGGTTCTGATTTCCTTATCCAGTCTGCCAGTCAGGTCATTCGGACGGCCATTCTCAAGTTCGAGCATTTTTCGTTATCCTCTTGTTTTTTTAATAATCCCTGTCTCTGTAAGATTTTTTATTTGTAGCCTTATTCTGAACATCCTGTTACAATTTGTCAAGGACTTTTTTAGCATTATGGCTTTTTCTTATTCTTGATTTTGATAAGATTTTTGTTGAAAGTGCATTGTGCTTATGCTAAAATAATCAAAATGGGAATGAAGTTCTCCCTTGGGAAACCTAAACCGCATTTTATGCTGATGACTTCTGCGAAAATTACGCAGAAATTATCAGTTTTTTTAATTTCTGCAGTTAATGGGAGGAATTTATATGTTGACAAGTATTGCACTCATTCTGTTATTGGGATTGCTTTTTGGAAGTATCTTTTCAAAAATGAGGCTGCCAAGCTTGTTAGGAATGATCATTGTGGGAATTGTTTTAAGCCCTCATGCGCTGAATCTCATAGACGAATCAATTCTAAGCATTTCAGCAGACTTACGGCAGATTGCATTGGTAATTATTCTGACAAGAGCAGGTCTATCATTAAATGTTGCAGATTTGAAAAAAGCCGGCAGACCGGCAATCCTTATGTGCTTCGTTCCTGCGTGTATAGAAATTGCAGGGACAATTATCTTGGCGCCGATATTATTAGGCGTAACCATACTGGAAGCCGCAATTATTGGAAGTGTCATTGCGGCGGTATCTCCTGCTGTGATAGTGCCGAGAATGATAAAACTGATTGATGAGGGATATGGTAAAGAACATAGTATTCCGCAGTTGATATTGGCAGGTGCGTCAGTGGACGATGTTTTTGTGATTGTTGTTTTTACTGCGCTAATTTCTTTGGCTTCCACAGGCACTATATCAGTTATCAACTTTTTTCAGATACCGGTTTCCATTTTGATGGGAATTGGCATAGGAATGGCTGTGGGAAGCATAATGGTAGTATTTTTTAAAAAAATTCATATGCGGGATTCTGTTAAAATTCTGATAATACTCAGCTTTTCATTTTTACTTCTTGAATTGCAAAACCGCTTAGAAGGGATTATACCGATTTCCGGACTTTTAGCTATTATGAGTTTGGGAATTGTAATAAAACAGAAGTATTCTGTATTAGCTGAAAGATTATCTGGTAAATACAATAAATTATGGGTAGCAGCGGAAGTATTTCTTTTTGTGCTTGTGGGGGCAACCGTTGATTTAAAATATGCTGTAACCGCAGGTATATTTGCTGTTTTATTGGTGATAGGCGCTTTGGTTTTCAGAATGGTTGGTGTGGCACTGTCTTTGATAAAAACCAAACTTACAAGACAAGAAAAACTATTCTGCATGATAGCATACACTCCTAAAGCTACCGTACAGGCAGCTATAGGAGCGATACCTTTTACAATGGGATTGGCTTGTGGACAGACTGTATTGACCGTGGCGGTGTTGTCAATTCTCATTACTGCACCATTTGGCGCAATTTGCATAGATAATCTGTATAAAAAATTATTATGTTGAATCACTTTCCTTGTAGTGGAAGAAATGACAAACAAAAGTTTATATGATAAAATTTATTGAAAAGGTAAACAGTCATGAGATTGCACTAATAATCGGAATTTGTGGAGGAAAAATGAAATCATTCTTTGAAAAAATTAGAATCCCCGAAAAAGGTGTTTCTCTTAAAATACAGATGGTGGCGACAATAGGAGTAATGCTATTTGGATTTGCTTTGGGAGTATTGCAGAAATGGATTGATGGTTCACCAAGTAATATATTTCCGTTGTTGATGCAACAACTTGACATTAGAAATTATTTTGGCCGATTAGCAGTATGGATTTTATTGGCGACAGTTATATCCATATATTCAAAGACACCATTAAGAGCTTCTATTAACACATTCTCATTCTTTATAAGTATGTTGGCAGGATATTATCTCTATTGCAATTATGTCTTAGGGTTTTTGCCGAGAGCTTATATGATGGTATGGGTAGTGATTTCTTTTGCAACTATTTTTATGGCATATATATGTTGGTATGCAAGAGGAGAAGGAATGATATCAATTATCATATCCAGTGCAATTATTGGTGCATTATTTGCCCAGGCATTTTCGCTTACACAAGGGTTTTATGTGTATCACATCATGGAGATTATTACATGGATAATAGGTGTAGTTATCTTGCATAGAAAACCAAAGGAGTTTGCCATTGAACTCGGATTATCAGTTGTGATTGCGTTTATTTATCAATTAGTTATTCCACATTGGGGATAAAACAGCTTTCGGTTTGCGGAGTGGCTCAAGGGCAATATTTTTAAAAAAGGAAGTTAAATATTGGGTGAGGATGATATGCATGTTAAAGAGAATTTTAGGTGTTTTACTCAGTATTGTATTGATGGCTGCTGTGCCTGCAGGATGTGGATATGGGAATGTAGAGAATGCAGATAATGTAGAGAGTGCAGATAATGCGGAGAAACTCGTTGATTATGAATCATTGGGGATTAAAGAATATGAATATCCTTCAGAATTTTCTATGGGGGATAATTTAGAAACCGCAATTACTCAATTGGCGCTCAGTTATGAAAGCTTTGATCAGGATTGTGTAAACAGCGAAAGCTGGCAGAGATTTTTTATTGGCAGGTATATTCAAAATTCAAGGTTATCATTTGACTATTTGGATATGCTTTGTGATCAAAACGATGGGCAGATTAGCGTGGAGGAACTTAATTATATCCAGTATTCCCTTACATATACGGAGCTTGATTTTTCATCTTATGTGGATGGCCCCATCAACAGATATGATGCCTCAAGTTCCTTAAACTATGGTTGGATATCTGAATATGATTACGAGGATACTGACGACGGAGTTATTGTTACCGCAAATGTGGAAGAAGGGTATGATGGGACAAATGCAACGTGGAAATATGAAATCACGGTAGAATTGATCAAGAATCCTTACAGCTGTTTTGACGGATACAGTGTGCTTACTGTTTCGGATAAGAGGGAAATTGTGGATCGTGAACCGGACGGCAGTACACATATATTTTGTGGGACTGATATGATGGTTGAGGATCATGGAGACTTTGCATTTGAGTATCTATACTCCGAGGATGATCTGTGCTATTGGCATATTGTTCATGTGGATATGACAGGATTACCTGAGATGGCGGAATATGTAAGGCAAAACGCAGGAAAGGAGTTTAGGGTTACGTTCCTTTGGACTGAGGGGAATGCGAATGCAATTGGGCGTGTGGTGCCTGTAGATATTGTACCGGATGAGCATGTCAATCATATTTTTGTGCAGGGAAGTGATAATGATATTGGTGATGATTCTTGAGAAAAATAAAAGTTTCTCTTGCAAAGCGTCCTCCTTTATGATATTATATTTTTCGTCGAGGTCATTAGACAGAATGATCGATTTGTACTATTCCGTATTCTTGACTGGGCTAAGGCGAAGACATGGCTCCATGGTCAAGCGGTTAAGACATCGCCCTTTCACGGCGGTAACACGGGTTCGATTCCCGTTGGAGTCATTTTCCTTTTAGGAAATGCATACAATAAAACATGGCGCCATAGCCAAGTGGTAAGGCAGAGGTCTGCAACACCTTTATCACCAGTTCAAATCTGGTTGGCGCCTCTCATGGAAAAACCCCGAAGTATCGGGGTTTTTTGTTAACCGTTTTATTCTGGCTTATTTGTCATTATAATGCCCTTTGCATTGGGTTACAAATCATTCAAATCCATTCATATTGAATGATTTTTTACCATTATATGATATGAAGAATAAAAGATATTATGCATCAGTGCTTTTTAAGTAGCGGGTTCCTTTTTCTCTGTTCTTATGATAAGATAAGTATATCGGCAAATCAAGATTAGGGTTTTCTAATATAATTGAGAAAAGAGAGGCAAAAAATGGGGAGAACTGCACAACACTGCAAGCAGTGCGGACGAATCATTTATTTTGACGGAATCTGTATTTCCTGTCGCGCTGAAAATGAAAGAAAGGAAATATTGGCTTGGTCACAGGAGGAAATAGATGATGCAGTCCGAAAAATATGTGATGAGATAAAAGAAACTGGCGAATTGGATAAAGAAAGTGATGTTTTCACAAAGCTGGTCAATTACAGGGATATTGACACATCGGAAATCGCCCAAGTAGCTTTTGAAAAGCAGCTTTTCTATCCCTTCGAGATGTATAAGGACGCTTCTGACGAGATCATCCGGGCAATGCTTGAAATGCTAAGTCAGGATAATGTGGATACAATGCTTGGCGCCAATCATCTTCTGTCATGTCTTGCTATTCATGGCGGAGAAGAGGTTTTCCGTTCTTTTATGGAATTTGAAAAGAATCCTCGAAAGTGGCGGGAAAAGGTGTATGTCAACCCATCCGTCTATGCCACAAATGGCGGCTGGTCATACGACAGTAGCGGCAATGCCTTAAAAACGATTTTTGACAAATGCTATCCTATGGTAAAGGGAACTCCGAATGAGAAAGAACATAGTCCTGTAAAAATCGGAGTCAGGACAAGGGAAAAATGCTCTCATTGTGGCTGTACAATGGTAAATCTTATGGAGATTGACGGTAGGGATTCCCGGTTACAGTTCCTTGGAATCGATGGCGTAATAAAGGCGAAGTGCTGTCCCAATTGTATCATGTGGTCAGACGATCATTTTTGTCGGTATACTGTAAACGGCGAGAGCGAGATTATTTATGAGAAGGAACCTTTTAACACGGAAAATTATATGAAGGATGAAGGGATCGAGGAAATGGCTTCCAATTCCTACATTTTAGGGGAGACTCCTGTTCCGCTTAGATATGCGGCGGACTGGGAAGGCGGTTCCTCTGTCGGCGGCTTTGCATTCTGGATTCAGGATTGCGTTATAAAGCATTGTCCCGACTGCGGAAAAACCATGAAATATCTTGCGCAGATTCAGTGGGATACGGTGTTGGACGGCATGGAAGGGAATGCTTATATTGAAATTTGTGAGGATTGTAATGTGATTGCTGTGTTGCACCAGCAGACATAAGAGACAAGCTATCTATATATTTTGGACTTCACATTTGTCCTGTTGTATGTTAAAGTAATAACAAAGAAATGTTTTTGAGTCCGCTAAAGCGGACATGGGGTATAAAAAGATGACGCATAAGGAGAAAGCGGATCAGCTTTTAAAACAGCAATATCACTGTTCTCAGGCATTGTTTGGAGCCTTTGCAGAAGAATTTGGACTGGATTTGAAGACGGCGTTTAAGATCAGCACATGTTTTGGCGGCGGAATGCGTCAGGGGGGAACCTGCGGCTGCATTACGGCGGCAATGCTGGTGCTGGGGATGGCGTTGGGATTTTATGACGCGCAGGATCGGGAACAGGAGACATACGGCAATAAGAAGACAGACGAGTTCATACGGCGGTTTACGGAGCAGATGGACGGTGTGATCTATTGCCGGGATATCTTGGGTAAAGATATATCCAAACCCGAGGATATGGCAGTGATTCGGCAGGAGAAGCTGATTTTACAAAAATGTCCCAGGGCAATTAACATCAGTATTGATATTCTGGAAGATATGCTGGCAGAGCATCTTCAGAATATGAAGGAGAACAATTTAAACCCTGAGGATATTCCTCATGGCGATGAGATGCGTGCTGTGCTGAAGAGTATGAGCAAACAGAAGCGTTTTAGGAGGAATGTCAACAATCTGCTGGTGTCCTCCTCAAAACATATCGGGTTTATTCAGTTTGATATCCGCAAATTCAAGATAGTCAACGACTTATATGGTGAGAAGTTCGGTGATGAGATTCTGGATTTTATCATTGAGCAGTTGAAAGAGATCTGTCGGGATAATCAATATTTCCTGAATCTGCGCAGCGATGTGTTTATCGTGGTGACAGAGTATGACCGGGAAGAGGAATTGGTGGAGTTTATTCATCAGTTGGATGCCAGAATTGATTGTTATAAGGATGTAAAGCTTCAGTTGGTCTATGGTGTGTATATGGCCGAGGACAGGTCGATGGAGCTCCGCCAGATGGAGGATCGTGCGACCATGGCGAGGAAGGCGGCCAAGAAGAATATTCTGAACAATATCTCGTTTTATAAGGAACAGTACAAAGAAACTCTGTACAATAGGAAATTCATTGAGGAGAATATGCAGGCGGCCATTACGGAGAGACAGTTTATGATGTATCTCCAGCCCAAATACAGTATCCTCAAAAATGAAATCATAGGGGCGGAAGCGTTGGTTCGATGGCGTCATCCGGAGAGGGGAATGATTTATCCCAATCAGTTCATTCCGATTATCGAAGAAAACGGCTTTGTCAAAAAGGTGGACTATTATATATGGGCGGAGGCATGCCGTTTTATCAAAAAATGTGAGGATGCGGGTATCACCTCCTGTCCTGTTTCGGTCAATGTGTCCAGAATTCATCTGCGGGACGATGAATGTATACAGGTGCTCTCTCAACTGATCAAGGAAAGCGGTATTCACAAGTCGCTGCTGGAGCTGGAGATCACGGAGACGGTGGATGACCAACAGGTGAGCCTGAAAGCATTGCAGTTGAAAGAGGAAGGTTTTACCCTGCTGATGGATGATTTCGGAAGCGGTTATTCCTCGCTGAACATTCTCTTAGAGACGCCTTTTGACGTGATCAAGCTGGACAAGAAGTTCATGGAGAACATGATGGTATCGGGCAAGGGAAGGATGATACTGGAGCAGGTGGTCTCCATGGCGAACAAGCTGGATCTTGGACTTTTGGCGGAGGGTGTGGAGACCAGAGAGCAGATCGATCTGCTGCAGAGTATCGGCTGTGATCAGGTACAGGGATACTATTATGCGAAGCCGATGCCGGAGGAAGAGTTTTTTGCGCTGTTGGAAAAACAGCATGCCGGAAAATAGTATATTGATGAGAGAAAGATGCGGGCATGTAAACTGCCGGCCGCAGACGGGGGAAGTCAGCGGTCGGCAGTTTCAAATTAGTAGGGATCAGGGGATTTGAGCAAACACTTCCCCGATAGGCTCCTGAATCAACAAATCCGCATATTTATCCCTAGGGGTGGGCGCCTTATTAATTACGACAAGCTTGTCACCTTTGAAATAGTCGATCAATCCTGCCGCAGGGTAGACCGCCAGAGAGGTTCCACCGATGATCAACACCTGAGCCTCGCTGATGTATCTCACGGCCTCACTGATAGTCTGGTTGTCCAGACCCTCCTCGTACAGCACCACATCAGGCTTTATGGATCCTCCGCATTTGGAACAGACGGGAACGTCCTCGCTGTCTATGATATATTGCACATCATAGAAAGCATGGCATTTTTCGCAGTAGTTACGCAGCACGGAGCCGTGGAGTTCCAAAACGACCTTGCTCCCTGCCGCCTGATGCAGACCGTCAATGTTCTGGGTGATCACCGCGCGCTGCTTCCCCTGTGCCTCCAACTCAGCAAGCTTCAAGTGGGCGGCATTGGGCTTGGCATCCAGGAAAAGCATCTTGTTGCGGTAAAATCGGTAAAACTCCTTAGGCTTTGCACGATAGAAACTGTGGCTTAGAATCGTCTCGGGGGGATAGTCGTATTGCTGATGATATAAGCCGTCCACACTGCGGAAATCAGGGATTCCGCTTTCTGTGGAGACACCTGCTCCCCCAAAAAAGACAATGTTGTCATATTTCTCGACAATCTTTTTTAACTCATTTACCGCTTCGCTCATGGCGAATCCTCCTTGATTTTATAAGATTTTTTCCATTCCAAACTTTTGTGGCATCAACCCGCATTTTTCATAGAACGCTTTGGCGCTTTCATTACATGCCCACACGTTTAAGGTGACGTTGTAGCAGCCTTGCTCTTTGGCAAAGGCGAGCACATATTCATAGAGCTGTCTACCGATATGCTGCCCTCGCAGATGCTCGTCCACACAGAGATCATCAATATAAAGTGTCTTGATATCTGTCAGGATATTGTCATCCAAATGCTGCTGGAATACGCAGAACGCGTAACCCATCACCTGTCCCTGTTCATCTACCCCCACAAAGATTGGCCGCTTGTCGTCAGCGAGAATCGTGAGAAGTTCTTTGTCTGAGTATTTTTTGGTATTGTCCTTAAAAAGATCGGGTCTGCCTTGGTGGTGGATTTTGAGCACCTGTTCCAGCAATCTGTCCAGTCCCGAAATATCTTCCATTGCGGCGCGTCGTATTTTCATGTTGCCTCTCATTCTGCCGTATTGGCGATTTTTCATTTTTTCATTTCTCTATTATTGTAATCCATTCTCAAAATGCTTACAAGATATAAATAAGAAAATCTTAAGAAAGGTGCTATTGAGGGGATATCATGTTTTGTGCTATAGTTATTTTATGAGAAAAAGGAAGCAAAATACAAAGGATAATTTAATACCTTTTGAGAAAAGCAGGAAAATTATCAAGCTGGATAAACGAGGGCGGGAGAGCAGGCTTTCGGCGGGGGCAGTGTTGGCAGCTCTGGTGGCGGGAGTTTTGGCGCTTCTGTGTCTGGGTTATTGTCTGACGATTTATTTTTTTATGGGATACGGCTCGCGCTTTTTCTTGATTTGGGGTGTGATGGCACTGGGATTTGGAATCTTGTCGGCTTTATTTGCCAATCCCGGATGGAGGGAACGTATTCCGAAGATTATTAAAATCGGATTTTGGACATGCATCGTGGTGGGAATGGTTTTGCTGTGTATTGTGGAAGGTTTGATATTCGGCAGTTTTGGCGAGACGGCGCAGCCAGGGGCGGATTATATGATCGTGCTCGGGGCGCAATGGAAGAACCATGGCCCCAGCTATGTGCTGCAGAAGCGTTTGGATGCTGCGGTGGAGTACTTGAGGATGAATCCTGACACGGTTGTCATAGTGTCCGGCGGGCAGGGGAGTAACGAGCCTATGACGGAGGCGGCAGGTATGGCCGGATATTTGGAGAATGCGGGCATCGAGCCGGAGCGTATCCTGCAGGAGGACATGTCTACCAATACCAGCGAAAATCTGGAATTCAGTGCGGTCTTTTTGGATAAAGCGCAGGACAGCGTGGTGATTGTCACCAATAATTTTCATGTGTATAGGGCGCTGGGAATTGCGCAGAAGAAAGGTTATGCGAAGGTGGAGGGCCTGGCGGCGGGGTCTTACCCTGCCATGCTGCCCAACAATCTTTTGCGGGAATTTTTCGGTGTGGTGAAGGACGTGTGCGCAGGGAATATGAAATTGTGATACAGGAAAGGTGAGTCGTCTATGGATATCCATGTAGGAGATGTCTTGAAATTAAAAAAACAGCATCCTTGTGGAAGCAGCGAGTGGGAGGTTTTGCGCGTGGGCGCGGACTTTCGGCTAAAATGTAAGGGTTGTGGGCACCAGATTATGATAGCCCGCAGGCTTTTGGAAAAGAATATCAAGCAGATTTTGCCCGGGGAGGAAGCGTAGTGGTCTGAACTGTTTTAAAAATATGGCAAAAATAGTAAGAAAAAACTTGCATTTACGTGTAATTCATGTTATCATGATTCTTCGTGATATACTAATTTCCTTGCTCACACATGAGAGGTGGGCCAGAGACCAAAAGGAGGTAACGAAGCATGAACAAGTATGAATTAGCCGTTGTGGTAAGCGCTAAGATCGAAGATGACGAGAGAGCTGCAGTGATAGACAAGTGCAAGGCTCTGGTTGAGAGATTCGGCGGCACCATCACAGAGGTGGACGAGTGGGGCAAGAAACGCCTTGCTTACGAAGTTCAGAAGATGAAAGAGGCTTTCTATTATTTCATCAGATTTGAGGCTGAGGCAACCGCTCCCGCAGAAATCGAGAGCCGTGTCCGCATCATGGACAATGTCATCAGATTCTTGTGCGTCAGACAGGACGAGGCATAAAGAAAGCGAGAAAAAATTATGAATAAAGTAATTCTTATGGGACGTTTAACCAGAGACCCCGAGGTGAGATACTCACAGGGGGCAAGCCAGACTGCAGTTGCGAGGTTTTCCATTGCTGTAGACAGAAGATTCAAGCGTGAGGGCGAGCCTGACGCAGATTTCTTTAACTGTACTGCATTTGGAAAGCAGGCAGAATTTATCGAGCGTTATCTGCATAAGGGAACGAAGGTTGTTTTGAGCGGACGTGTTCAGAATGACAATTATACCAACAAAGAAGGACAGATGGTATACAGTGTTCGTGTGATGGTGGATGAGGTTGAGTTTGCCGAGAGCAAGAACGCCGCATCCCAGAATGAGGGCGGTTACAGCAATAATGGCGGATTTGGCGGAAACGCCGCTCCGGCTCCCTCCGGTGCGGGAGACGGTTTTATGAACATCCCTGACGGTATTGACGAGGAATTACCATTTAACTAATGCGCAGACGCATTTGCGCAAGTGCATTTATGTTTGAAAACGTTTTGGCAAATTTTGAAGGAGGTAATAACATGGCTTACAATAGAGCAGAGAAGTCCGATGCCCCTATGAGAAAAAAGGGCGGAATCCGCAGAAGAAAGAAAGTCTGCGTGTTCTGTGGCAAGGATAATGTAATTGATTACAAGGATACGGCGAAGCTGAGAAAATACATTTCCGAGAGAGGAAAGATTCTTCCCCGCCGCATCACCGGCAACTGTGCAAAGCATCAGAGAGCGTTGACCGTGGCTATCAAGAGAGCTCGTCACATCGCGTTGATGCCTTATGTGCAGGACTAAGGATTAGAGAGTTAGAAAAAAGAAGGAATCAATCACTTTTTGGTGGTTGGTTCCTTTTTTGTGGTAATGTATGGTGTTTCCGGGAAAGCATTGCTTTTTCTTTATAAAAAGAATAAAATGTAATTGTTCAGAACCAAGCGAATAAAAGGAGGATGTGTGATGCAGGGTAGAATCCGTAGAAGGATGCTCATGACGACTGTGTCATTTTTGCTTATTTTTTGTATGTTAGCTGTCAATTCCGTGCAAACCATGGCAATAGGAATTTATGAGACAGGCGGCATGGACGGAGCGGATGGATATGCGGGAATATGGGAAACAGGTACTGTGGACGCCGGGGATGGCAGGGGTGTCATGGATGTCAGCGCGGTAGTTATGGAGAGCGCGCCTCGGACGGTTCAGGAGAACTTTTTCCGGGTGACGGACAGCAAAGGTGTGGAATTTGGTAACTTTGACAATTGGACGGCGCTGCTCTCGGCATTTAGGCTTCGGGGAAGTACAGCGGAGGAATACACGATTATCGTGTCCGATGGAGGGATTGTCGGCACATCTATGCCGGCTCAGGCAAGCAGGATTCATTTGGAGGCCGCGGAGACGGGACAGGTATTGCTTTTTGCGGGAAGCACTGTCAATATGTCCTGCGCGCTGTCTATTGGCAAGGCTTGGCTGTGTGTGGCGGGCAGCGAGGGTGCGGGGGAGAGTGTCGGTACCGGGAGCGGCGAGGATAAACGCGGCACGGGAAGCGGTGAGGACAAATATGGCACGGGAAGTGGTGCAGGCAGGGAATTCCAAGGCACCCCTGTCAATATCAACACAAAGGGAAAGAACCTGACCCTGAATGGGACGCGAAACATCGGGAAGCTGAAGGGAACCTCGGCGGGATGCCTGGATGTCAATGGGGATGTGGAGGTGACAGGTGCGCTGCAGACCTTTAAAAATGTGACGGTGCAGGGCAGTTTGAGAATCCATAACAGCGTGACAGGCGTTAAAAATTTGGATATTGAAAATGGAGTCGTTTATTTGGCCGCGGGTAAGAGTTTTACAGTCTCCAATGTGATTGGCGGGTCAAATGGCGCTTTGGTGTATCCGACAGGGGATGTGATGCCGAATGTGAAACTGAGCGGCACGGTATCCGGCATTGTGAATCTGCGGCAAGAGGCGAGAGAGAATGGCGTGGCCGTGGAGCGGTATTTCATGGCAGGCAGCAAGCTTCTCACCACTTCCAAGGCGGGGGCGGAGCAGTTTGCCATCTCGGGCGAGGGACGGACATGTTATAAAAAAGGAAGCGCTCTCTATGTGGGTATGGATGTGCTGCAGCTCTATAGAGGGAACGAGCTTCTTGGAACCTATGGACAGTGGAGCAATCTGGTGGCTCAGATCAAGAGTCTGAATCAGAAAGGCGAGAGCTATCGGGTTGTGCTTTTGGATGACTTTATGGTGGATGGCGCTCTGACCATGCCGGGTAAGGGGAAATATGCCGGCTTAAAGATTGAGAAAGGTGACAAGGAAGGGATTGTCTGCTTAAAGGCGTCAAAGGGTGTCACATTGACGGCCAATCTGGAATTGGGCGCGGGAGTGGGGCTGCAGGCGGGTTCCGTATCGGGGGCGTCCTGGCAGCTTGTCATGTCAGAAAATACGATGTTTGTGACATCGGGAGCGTTTACAGTGGCAAATCTGGTGATGAAGGAAGGAGCGTTCCTGCAGGCAGGAGGCAAGTTTTCTGTCAAAAAGCTGTTGGAAGCGTCGGGAAATGCAGAGCTTGTTTTGACAGCCAAGAAGGGGGCGGCTCTCAAGGATACCAAGGTGGAGATGCCTGTCACGGTCAGAATGAGAGCGGCTTCCGGTGCAAAACAGACTTTGTCGCAAAACACCACGCTATTCACTGTCTCCGGCAGCAGTTATGCCACTCAATACCGATTGTTGGACAAAGAAGGGCAGGAGCAGGCGTTGTATCGCAAGGGGAATGCCATCAAGGTACAGGGAACTGTGGCGACTCCGATCAGCTTATATTATGTGAGTGATTCAGGTCAAGAGGATCTTGGCGAGTATGCTGTGCTGGCGGATGTGAAAAAGGAGATTGCGAGGCGTAAGGACGCCAATGCCGTCTATCGCGTTGAGATGCGCGAGGAGGTATTTGTGAAGGGGGCGATTCCGCTTCCTGGCGCAAAGACTTATAAAGAACTGATATTTGCAGGTCAGGGAATCAAGACTACGGGGAACCTGACATTGACGGGTAATGTGACATTTTATAATGAAATCCGCAAGGTAAAAAATGCGAGCGACCATGCTGAACTGGCTTATGCGGTGAATATTGCCAAATACACGTTGACGATTCCTGTGGGAAGCAAGACGGAGAGATTGGGGAGCGTGAAGGGCAAGGCTGGGTCATGCCTGAGAATCGGGCAGGGAGAGCGGCTGAACGTGAGCGGAGACGTGCAGGTGGATACCTTGGTGTTGGACGGGACGCTGGGTGGAAATGGCAATATTACGATCACTAATCTGAAGTCAGAGCTTGGGGCTGAGGAAGCGGGGCGAGCGGAGTTTCGCCTGCTTACCAATAAAAAGCTGAATGTTAAAGGAACGGTGGAACCTGGCGCTCAGAAGCTTTTCATTGTGAATTTTGTGGATGCGAATGATGCACTCGCTGATATCGAAGCCAATATGGTGCTGGTAACGACACCATATGGCATGGTATCACAGTTTAAGACGGAGAATCTCATGCCTGTCGTTCTTAAGGAGTGGACGCTGGTCAAGAGCGGCACACAGATTCGGGCTTCTGCTTCATATGAGGGCGAAGGAGAATGGTCTGGGGACTATTTGTAGGACAAAATTTGACACAACATTTTCCAATATGACAAATTAAGTGGTAGCATCTCGACGTAACATCTGTTATAATGTACGTGGAGGATTACACATGAAGAAACGAATTCGCCTGAAAGGCCGAATCAAAACTTATATACAATTTAGTATCTATCTGGGCGTTT
This sequence comes from uncultured Lachnospiraceae bacterium, assembly GCA_947175035.1. GTDB lineage: Bacteria > Bacillota > Clostridia > Lachnospirales > Lachnospiraceae > Acetatifactor. The sequence continues at coordinate 14,351 of CAMWLG010000010.1, forward strand.
TACTCTGCGTTGTGGACGCGGCGATCTGCATGATTGATTATCGCGCAGGTCTGCTGTTAGGGGTCTTTACTGTTTTTTATTTTGTGGTGACTTTGGCGATGTATTTTTATAACAAGCCGGTCATCATGAACGAGCTGATCAGCTTTGCTACGGAGTATGGGCAGATTCAGCGAAAGCTTCTGCGGGATATGGAGCTGCCGTATGCGCTCTTGGACGACTCCGGCAAGGTGATTTGGACGAACATTGCCTTTGAGAACGTGGTGCATCAGCCAAAGGGTTACAACAAATCCATTACGGGTCTATTTCCCACCATCACGAAGGACAGGCTACCTGATGAGTCCGAAGTGGACGAGGCACAGTACGAGTTAGAGTATGACGGCTGTGAGTATGTGGTGAAGCTGAAAAAGATTCCCCTGAAGGAAATGGCAGAGCACAGTGATATGATTGACGCTGAGGGGTATAATGGCTATTTGATTGCCATGTATCTCTTTGACGAGACCGCTTTGCATATTGCGTTGAAAGAAGTGGATGACCAGAGTCTGGCAGTGGGTATGATCTATCTGGACAATTACGAGGAGGCTTTGGAGAGCGTGGAGGAAGTGAGACGTTCCCTTTTGATCGCGTTGATTGACAGAAAGGTCAACAAGTATATTTCCGCACTGGACGGGATCAGCAAGAAGCTGGAGAAGGACAAGTATCTCGTGATATTGCGCAAAAAGACCATCGCCCAGCTGCAGGAGAATCGTTTTGATCTGCTGGAGGAAGTCAAGACAGTCAATATCGGGAACGAGATGGCGGTCACCATGAGTATTGGTGTGGGATTGGACGGGCTTACATACGCGCAGAATTATGAGTTTGCCAGAAACGCCATAGATTTGGCATTGGGACGGGGCGGTGATCAGGCGGTGATCAAGACGCCGGAGAGCATCACCTACTATGGTGGCAAGAGCCAGCAGGTGGAGAAGAATACCCGCGTGAAGGCCCGTGTGAAGGCACATGCCTTGCGAGAGATCATCACCAGCAAGGACAAGGTATTGGTCATGGGACACCGGATGCCGGACGTGGACAGCTTTGGGTCGGCAGTGGGAATTTATCGGGTTGCCACTACGCTTGGCAGGAAGAGCCATATTGTGCTGGATGAGGCTACCACGGCGATACAGCCTTTGGTAGATTTATTTAAAAATAATCCTGAATATGATGATGACATGATCATCAGTGGACAGGAAGCGATTGATATGGCTGGGAATAACGCCGTCCTGGTGGTGGTGGATGTCAACAAGCCGTCCATTACCGAATGTCCGGAGCTGTTGCGTTATTGTAAATCCATTGTGGTGCTGGATCACCACAGACAGGGTACAGAGACAATTGAGAACGCCACGCTTTCCTATGTGGAGCCGTATGCGTCCTCAGCCTGTGAGATGGTTTCCGAGATTTTGCAATACACTTATGATAATATCAAGATTCGCCCTGAGGAGGCGGACTGTATGTACTCGGGTATCGTGGTGGATACCAATAATTTTGTGACCAAGACAGGTGTGCGTACCTTTGAGGCCGCTGCGTTCCTGCGAAGGAGTGGCGCGGATGTGACCAGAGTGCGGAAAATGTTCCGTGAGGACGCCCAGGAGTACAAGGCAAGGGCGGACGCTGTGGGCCAGGCGGAGATTTACAGACAGTATTTTGCCATTTCCATTTGTATGGCAGAGGATCTGCCGAGTCCTACGGTAATCGGCGCGCAGGCAGCCAACGAGCTCTTGAATATCAAGGGAATCAAAGCCAGCTTCGTGTTGACGGATTATCAGGGAAAAATCTATGTCAGTGCCCGTTCCATAGACGAGGTAAATGTGCAGATTGTCATGGAGCGCATGGGCGGGGGAGGCCATATGAATGTGGCTGCCTGCCAGATGGAAGGCGTGGGAATTGCGGAGGCTATTGGGGCATTGAAGCACACCATAGATGATATGTTGGACAAGGGTGAGATTTAGTGGGAAAGGACGATAGAGATGAAGATTATTTTATTACAGGATGAGAAAAAGCTTGGCAAGAAGGGGGATATTATTGAGGCGAGTGACGGTTATGCCAGAAATTATATTCTGCCCAAGAAAATCGGGGTGGAGGCCACCGCCAAGAATATGAACGATTTGAAGCTTCATAAGGCGAATGATGCAAAGATTGCGCAGGAGCAGTTGGACGCGGCAAAGGCGCTTGCAGGAGAGCTGGAGTCGAAAGAGATTATTGTGAAGATTAAGGCAGGGGAGGGCGGTAAGGCTTTTGGGTCTGTCTCTACTAAGGAGATTGCCGCTGCCTTGAAGGAACAGCATAATCTGGAAATTGACAAAAAGAAGGTTCAGCTGCCGGAACCCTTGAAAAACTTCGGCAGCTATGAGGTGAGCGTGAAGCTTCATCCGCAAGTGACGGGTAAGCTTTATGTAAAGGTTTTGGAGGCATAAAATGCCCGCGATGGAAGAAAATATCATTAAAAGAATACTGCCCCACAGTGTGGAGGCGGAACAGTCGGTAATCGGCTCCATGATCATGGACAGCGAGGCGATTACGGTGGCCTCCGGTATTATTACAGGCGAGGACTTCTACAGCAGGCAATATGGGATTCTGTTTGATACCATGATAGAAATGAATGAGGCGGGTAAGCCCATAGATATGGTGACGCTGCAGAATAGTCTCAGGGAGAAGGATGTGCCCCCTGAGCTGTCTAGTCTGGAATTTGTGCGGGATCTGCTTGCGGTGCTGCCCACTTCGGCCAATGTCAAATATTACGCCGATATTGTATATGAGAAGGCTCTTTTGCGCAAGCTGATTCACCTGAATGAAGAGATCGCCAATACCTGTTATGCGGGGAAGGAGAGCTTGGAGGTTATTCTGGAGGACACGGAGAAAAGGATGTTCCAGCTGTTGCAGAGACGGGAGTCGGGTGATTTTGTTCCCATCCGCCAGGTGGTCATGAATGCCATGGATCGGATTGAGAGCGCTTCCAAGAACAAGGGGAGTGTAACGGGGATTCCCACTGGATTTACGGATTTGGATTATCGCACCGCGGGGATGCAACCCTCGGATTTGGTGTTGATTGCCGCCCGTCCCTCCATGGGAAAGACAGCGTTTGTATTGAATATAGCGCAGTATGTGGCATTTAAAAAGAATCTTCCGGTGGTGATGTTCAGTCTGGAGATGAGCAAGGAGCAGTTGGTGAACCGTATGTTTTCGTTGGAGTCCAGTGTGGACGCACAGAAGCTACGTACAGGGCAGCTGAATGATCAGGATTGGGAGAGATTGATTGAGGGAGCCGGCGTGATCGGCAAGTCCAAACTAGTGATTGATGACACACCGGGAATCAGCGTGTCAGAGCTGCGTTCCAAATGTCGCAAATTGAAACTGGAACACGGAATCTCCATGGTGATTATCGACTATCTGCAATTGATGTCGGGCAGCGGGAGAACGGATTCCAGACAGCAGGAGATTTCCGATATTTCCAGGGCGTTAAAATCCATTGCCAGAGAGTTGAATGTACCTGTGTTGGCATTGTCACAGCTTTCCCGCGCAGTGGAACAGAGACCCGACCACAGACCTATGCTTTCTGACCTGCGTGAATCTGGGGCAATTGAGCAGGATGCGGATGTGGTAATGTTTATCTATCGCGATGACTATTACAATCATGATACAGACCGCAAGGGCGTGTCAGAGATTATTATCGCCAAGCAGAGAAACGGTCCCATTGGCACGGTGGAGCTGGCATGGCTGCCAGAGTACACAAAATTTGCAAATTTGGAACGTGCAAGGAAGTCAGATACATAGTACAGTGGAATAGGTTAATTTACGAAAGAGAATGAGCGAAGACGCCCATTCTCTTTTTGCGTGAGCAATGAGGAACATACACGCCGTGCTTGCACGAGCGGGGATGTGACGAATGCTGCGACACCGAGCGCGGAGCGCGAGGGGGCGTAATCACCTAATAGGTAATCATAGAAAGGAGCAGCTTATGAGCAGTCACTTATTGATTTCAGATGCAGCAAAAGAGGTTCAGGTGGAAAGTCATGTTCTGCGCTATTGGGAGGAGGAGTTGAAACTTCCTATTAAGCGCAATGAACTGGGACATCGGTACTATACAGAAGAGGATGTAGAGCGTTTTAAACAAATAAAAAGTATGAAAGAAAGGGGATTACAGTTGAAGGCGATTAAGATGATCTTAAAGGATGGAAGGCTGGATGTATTGTCTCAGGAGGGAGGAACTGCCGTGGAGAGGACTCTCGAAAATAACGGAGTGAGCAATCCAGAGAGCCGTGAAGAAAAGGCGCAGCGTCTGCAGTGGATTATGCAGCAGTTGATTCGCCAAGCGGTGCAGGAGAACAATGCGGAGCTGGTACAGCAGATCAGGGAGAGTGTGTTGAAGGAACTGGATTATCAATTTCGTATGCAGGAGGAGCGGGACGAGGAACGTGACCGCATGGCGGCAGAACGCACGGAAAGCTACTACCGGAAGCTGGATGAGATCCTGCGTAAAAGGAGCAGTCGAAAGGGGCTGAGTGTTCTGCTGGGTCATGATGCCATAGGCGGCGAGAGCACTCACGCTGAGGAACAGGGGAAGAAAGCTCAGACAGAGGATAAGAAGAAAAAGAAAAGGCATTTCGTATTCTGAAATGCCTCCCCTGATTGCTTCATAATGTAATTGCTATAAAATTAGCTTTCTGCAATAGTACCAACGGGACACTGACCTGCACAAGCGCCACAGCTAATACACTTGTCTGCATCAATCTCAAACTTGCCGTCTCCCATGCTGATAGCGCCGACAGGGCACTGTGCCTCGCATGCACCACAAGCCACACAAGCATCTCCGATTACAAATGCCATAACAATTTCCTCCTTTTGTGTGATAAATTCATATCAATCCCTTTTGTCTATTGTAATACAAAAGGAGGGTTTATTCAAGTAGTAAAGCAAAGAATTTGCTGCAAATATTTGGCTGTAAAATATTGGCTGCAAGACTATACGGAATCCTGCTGTGCTTTCATCTCAGCCCTGCGCTTGCGGATACCGTCGAGAATTACTTCTTTTTTCTCAATTAATTTATTCTTTTCCATGGCGGGCACACCTTTCAGACGGTATTCCATGCCAAGCTTCTCATATTTGGACTCTCCCATGGTGTGATAGGGGAGCGCGTCCAATGCCTTCAGATTGGAGAATTGACCGATAAAGTAGCCAAGTTCAAACAGATATTTGTCATCATCCGTGTAACCGGGGACAATGACATGACGAATCCACATATCCACCTTTTTCTCATTCAGATAGGCGGCGAATTTCAGGATATTAGTGTTGGGCTGCTTCACCAGATCTTTGTGCTTCTCAGGATCGATATGCTTGATATCCAGCATCACCAAATCGGTCAGTGTCATCAGATGATCCAACTTCTTCAGCCATTCTGTGTTGTCGGGGTTGTAGGCGATGCCTGAGCTGTCAATACAAGTGTGGATGCCCTTTTCCTTGGCCAGCGTGAAGAGGTCAATCAGGAAATCCACCTGCATCAGTGGTTCTCCTCCCGTGACCGTGAGACCGCCGCCGTTCTGGTAGAAGGCGCTGTTGCGCTCATACTGCTCTATAATGTAGGAAGGCTCCATGAGCGTGCCGCTGTTCATCTCCCAAGTGTCAGGGTTGTGGCAGTAGGCGCAGCGCATGGGGCAGCCCTGAACAAATACAACAAATCTTGTGCCGGGACCGTCAACGGTTCCAAAACTTTCCAATGAATGAATTCTCCCTTGCATAGCATTTCCTCTCTATATGTTTCCACCACAATTGCGTGGCGATTCTATTTCTATCTATTATAACTCTTTTTTGGAAAAATATAAAGCCCTGAAAGCGGAACAAGAAAAAGGAAAGCCATAGCAAACGCTATGGCTTTCCGCTAGTTTTAACAGCTGTCTTAGATTGCCTCGTGGAAAGTACGAGAAATTACATCAGCCTGCTGCTCGGGAGTCAGCTTAATGAAGTTTACTGCATATCCGGATACACGGATTGTCAGCTGAGGATAATTCTCGGGATGTTTCTGGGCATCCAATAAGGTATCTCTGTTCAGAACGTTTACGTTCAGATGATGACCGCCTTTTGTTGCATAGCCATCCAATAAATTTACAAGGTTGTCAACTTGTGCTGTGTTTGCTGCCATAATAATTTCCTCCTATATTATTATATGATTCATTTTGTTATGAGGAACCGTTTATTTATAGTCATCCAGTCCCTCGTGTAAAGTGGGTACACTGCAGGCCAACGGTGTTCTGGAACAATCCGTACAGCCCATTGTCTGAACGTTCTTTGATGCTTCCTCTTCTGTGGCAGTGTCTACATTTACATGCCCGACACCGTTTGCCATGCCGGAATCCAGCATTTTTACAAGATCGTCAATCATCTGTTTCTCGTCCATAGTGTCTCCTTTATACTACGTTAGATAGTGTTTCCATACCAGGCATCAGGAGATAAAAGAGATATCTCCCGATACTATAGTATGCTTTTGTTTATTACTTATTCAGATCTAACCCGATATCAGGCGATATCGTGACCGAGTTACTTATTTGTTCAAATCTAACTCGATATCGCCGGCAAATACCTGATCCTCTTTGCCGAGTGCACCAGGGATGATGGTGAAGGTATTGGAGATACCATCCTGCGCATCATTGAAGGGCAGCTTGGATACGGAAGACAGGGAAGCAACAGCACCATGAGTATCGCGGCCGTGCATAGGGTTTGCACCGGGAGCGAAAGGCTGGCCTTTCTTACGTCCATCAGGAGTATTACCTGTAGCCTTACCATAGGTTACGTTGGAGGTAATGGTCAGGATGGAAGTTGTAGGAACACCATTTCTGTAGGTGTGATGTCTTCTGATTGCTGTCATGAACTTGTGAACGATCTCCTGAGCGATGCTGTCCACACGATCATCATCATTACCATACTTAGGGAATTCGCCGGTGGTCTTGAAGTCAACGATAACGCCGTCCTCATCACGAACTACTTCAACTTTTGCATACTTAATAGCGGACAGGGAGTCAGCCACGATGGACAGACCTGCAACACCTGTAGCGAAGTATCTCTTGACATCTCTGTCATGAAGAGCCATCTCAGCTCTCTCATAGCAGTATTTGTCATGCATATAGTGAATGATGTTCAGAGTGTTTACATATACATCTGCCTGCCACTCCATCATATCCAGGAATTTATCCATTACATCATCATAGTCAAGCACATCGCCTGCAACGGGACGATATTTAGGACCAACCTGCTTCTTGGTAACCTCGTCAACACCGCCGTTCAAAGCGTACAGCAAGCACTTCGCAAGGTTTGCACGAGCGCCGAAGAACTGCATCTCCTTACCGATTACCATGGAGGATACACAGCAAGCGATACCATAGTCATCACCATGGGTAACTCTCATCAGATCGTCGTTCTCATACTGGATGGAAGAGGTCTGGATGGACATCTTTGCACAGTATTTCTTCCAATTCTCAGGAAGTCTTGTAGACCAAAGTACAGTCAGGTTGGGCTCAGGAGAAGGTCCAAGGTTCTCCAAGGTGTGCAGATAACGGAAGCTCATCTTGGTTACCATAGGTCTGCCGTCAACACCAACACCGCCCAGAGACTCGGTAACCCATACTGGATCGCCGGCGAAAATCTGGTTGTACTCGGGAGTACGTGCAAACTTTACGCAACGCAGCTTCATGATAAAGTGATCAACAAACTCCTGAATCTGCTCCTCGGTAAAGGTGCCGTTTGCCAAATCTCTCTCTGCATAGATATCAAGGAAGGTGGAGGTACGTCCCAGGGACATAGCAGCACCGTTCTGCTCCTTTACAGAGCAAAGATATCCGAAGTATACAGCCTGAATAGCTTCCTTCACGTTAGTAGCGGGATTGGAGATATCGCAGCCGTAAGAAGCAGCCATCTCCTTCATCATCTTCAGGGCAACCATCTGCTCGGAAATCTCCTCGCGCAGACGAATCACGTCATCAGTCATAACTCGTCCGGTAGATGCCTTCTGTGCTTCCTTATCCTCGATCAGTCTGTCGATACCATACAGAGCAACACGTCTGTAGTCGCCGATGATACGGCCGCGGCCATAAGCATCAGGAAGACCTGTGATAATATGGGAAGAACGGCAAGCTCTCATCTCAGGATTGTAAGCATCAAAGCAGCCTGCGTTGTGTGTCTTTCTGTGAGTGGAGAAGAACTCGGAAATCTCAGGGTCAACCTCGTAACCGTTATCGGAGCAAGCCTTCTCTGCCATACGGATACCGCCATAAGGCTGAAGAGATCTCTTGAAAGGCTTGTCAGTCTGGAAACCTACAATAGTCTCCTTGGATTTGTCTAAATAGCCAGGGCCATGAGAAGTGATAGTGGAAACAACCTTGGTGTCCATATCGAGAACGCCGCCAGCTTCTCTTTCCTTTTTCTGCAGATCAAGAACCATTGCCCACAGGTCCTTGGTGTTCTGGGTAGCCCCCGCCAAGAAAGACTCATCACCATCATAGGGATGATAGTTTCTCTGGATGAAGTCACGAACATTGACCTCTTTGTCCCACTTGCCACGCACGAAATCAGTTTCAATTGGTTTCATTTTGAAATGCCTCCTATTTTTATTTTTTTAAAGTAACCGCACCGCTGAAAGCTGTGGTTGCTTTTGGCAGTGTGAGTTACTCTTAAGCCTGCTTATATTATAAGAAAAACAGTTGTCAGAGTCAAGTTCAATAGTGCATTTTTTTATGTACAAAATAGGGCGCTATTGAAAAAATTACAGGCAAATTTTGTATAATTTGTATAAACGCGCGAAAATATATTTCATGGCTGAACTGTTACAAAAGAATAGCTTGCCAGACTTTGGGGAATAGATTATAATGTAACAAATTGTTAGGACAAGTACCTGCATGACAGGTGGTCAGAGAGGAGAAAAACATGAGTGGAATTACAAGGGAAATGACGATTGGTGAAATTTTGCGCGCGAATCCTGATGTGGCGCCTGTATTGATGGATGCGGGCATGCATTGTCTGGGGTGCCCTTCGGCGCAGGGTGAGTCTTTGGAGGAGGCTGCCATGGTTCATGGGATAGATATTGATTCTTTGATGGAAGCGATAGAATCTCTGTAGAATCGGAAAATATCAGGCAAATTGACCTGTTTTGAGTGGAAATATAAAAGCGCTTTCCGTGAAATTTTTTAATCACGAAAAGCGTTTTTTCATACTTTAAGTTCTAATTTTAAGTGTCTATTTGGTCACAACCTGACTGAAGCATGGCTCGGTGTCTCCGGGATTATAATAATCCAAATGAACGCTGAGCAGGCTGGCGTCAATGCGGGAAGCACTAGAAATGCTGTCGATCGACTTGATAAAATTGTCACGCTGGACTTCCAAATTATTATCAAGGGTAGATTTCAGGATGCGATCTGTCTCGGCATCCAAGCCAAAAAGTTTTTCATTCAGCTTGTAGCGGTATATGATTTTGTTGCCCTCTATGGCAAATTCCATGGACATTTCACCGGAGGAATTGACTTGGTTGAGTCCTGCATTCACGGCACTTGCCTCCCGTGGGTTGTCGGCATACCACTCTTCCAAATCTGCATAGGTCTTGGATGCGCATCCGACCATCACCATGATCATAGACAATGTCATAACAAGGATAGCTGCTTTCTTTCGTGTAGTCATTTTTCCCCTCTCATTCTGCCGCTAAGGCGGCACGTTTTATTATTCCTTAGGAGCCAGCGCGGATAATGCGTTTTCCGCTATCAACGCCTCGCAATGCTCCTCCAAAAAAGTGCGGCTGGCGGGCATGGCGCGCTGCAGGCTGCCATATTCGGAGATCATGTTGCTCACGCGGTCGAAATCGTCTCTGGTAGAGTCGCCCTGTGTCAGCACCAATAAATATTTTTGTGAACTTCCATCTTTATACAAGGCGCTTCGGCCCTGAAAACGCGCATCCGTGACAGCAGCTATGGACATTACCTGCTGCAGGGAGTCCAGACTGAAAATACGGGTACGAAGTTTCTCCTCCTCGCTTTCCTGGGTGGGAACTGCCGTCGCTGCAGGGACATCCGCCTGGGCGTCTTGAAGCCTGCGGAACAAATCCAACATTTCCTGATGTTCCTCGCCATCATTAAAATCATCCTCGTCACCGTACTCATCATCCTCTGTGGCTGAGGGGGCAAACCTGGAAAAGCGAGTGTCCAATTCCTCAGGATCTTCCACCTTGGTGATAATCAATACAATGCACTCTGCGTTGAGGGGGATTGCCTCTATCATTAGTGGAATATCCTCGGCCTCAAAGCCAAATTCAAAATTGGCTTGCTGCATCATATCACGAAAAAGGTTCTTGGCTTTCTCGGTACCATAGGCAAGTTCACTTATTTTTAATTCGCGGCTGACCAAGTCTTCTCTGGTCAAAGTACAACGAATTTGGTTTTCATTTACTTTTTCTATTTTCATATAACGCTCCTTTCTGCATCCATGATGCGGAGTGTGTGTTTTGGCTAATTGAATTCTATACTTTTGCAGGCTGTTCGTCAATAGAAGCGGCGCACAGTTTAAGAAAAATTTATTATTTTGGAAAATTTTAACTTGCCAAAAACAGGACAATACATTATAATCATATTTGTAAATGCCTCCGGCAATCTGACACTGGAAGGAGGCAGGCGATATTCTTTTTAGTTGACTTATTATTTCTATATATATTATATCACAATGTGCAGTAAAAGTGCAGTATTTTTTCCGACATATCATGCGAAGCGCGGTTGACACAATCCCTGAAATATCAATTGTTTGACAACAATCGGTAATTTTCGTTTGGCAATATTCGGTCGGTGCTTGCGCAGCAGCTGTGCGGTGGTGTCTTACAAGTGCATACGTGCTTGTTCTATAGAGTTCATAGTATTTCAACTATAATTTTCACAGATATAATTCATTTTAATCAGTTTTTATATGTATTTTTTGCTATTTTTATGAACCGACATGTTTGTAATATAAATATCGGTTCGTGTCGCCGGAGCATTTACAGTTGGTATATCACAATATCACAACTTCTTTTGGTCATAACCTGCAAACGGATTCTCAGGTGTATCGGGAAATTGCTATTTTGGGGAAAGAATTGCCTTTTGTTGCAGTTTGCTGACAGCCGGTTCTTCCTGAGAAAACAAAATTTGTCAAAATTGGTAATGACGACGTCGAATTCGTGTGTTAGAATGTAACTGCTGGTATATTTACAGTTACATTCTGCACATGAGTTTTGACATATAAAAAGGAAAAAGAGAGAAGTGGATTATGAAGAACAAAATAGTGACAGTTCTAATTGCAGTGGTCCTTATCGGGATCGTGGCGGCAATCGCCGTGGCGAAACCATTAGTGGACAAGTATTCTTACAGTGATGAGCGCATGGATTTGGATGAGTATTTTCAGGTGTCAGGGGCAAGGGCAGCTATCATCTTACAGGATGAGATGGTCGAGGAGCAGGCGCTTGTGAAGGATGGAATCTGTTATTTTGATTTGGACACCGTTCATAAATATATGAATGAAATTTTCTATGTGGATAGGGCGGAGAACCTGCTGCTTTACACGGATGCGCTGGAGACGGTCAGTGCGGCGCTGGAGGGCAACGAGGGAACTTACTTCAATATGCAGGGGGAGCAGGACATGGGATATCCCCTATGCTTTGTGGAGAATGACACGGTTTATCTGGCGGCGGATTATGTGAAGCTGTTTACCAATTATGGCTATGAAGTGTTTGACAGACATGTGCAGGTATATACCCAGTGGGGAGAGAAGAGCGAAGCTCAGATTAAGAAAAAGACTGCGGTTCGTGAGAAAGGCGGCATTAAGAGTCCTATTCTGCGGGATATGGAGTTGGGAGAGACTGTAGAGGTGCTTGAGGCCATGGAGACATGGAGCAGGGTGAAAACCTCTGATTCGATGATTGGTTATGTGGAGAACAAGAGACTGAGCGAGGCTGTCATGGTGCAGGAGACGCCGGTGACGGATTATACGGCGCCGGATTATATTGGGCTCCCCATGGAGGGGAAGGTCAGTCTGGGATTTCATGCCATTGGCGCCACCGCGGGTAACAGTACGCTGTATGAGATGGTATCCGGCAGCAAGGGGATGAACGTGATCGCACCCACATGGTTCAGCCTTTGTGATGAAGAGGGGAATTTCAGGAGCTTTGGGGAGCGGAGTTATGTGGAGTCCGCACACACGGTGGGGCTGCAGGTTTGGGGCGTGTTGGATAATTTTAACTATCGTAACGACACCAAGACGACAGTAGATGAGCATGTGGTGCTTTCTTCCACTGCGAAGCGTCAGAAGTTAGTGAACGGGATTACTGATATGGCAGTGGAACTTGGATTGGATGGCATCAATATTGATTTTGAGCAGGTGGCGTCAGGGACAGGGGTGCATTATGTGCAATTCCTGCGTGAGTTGTCCGTGGCATGCAGGCAGAATGGACTGGTGCTCTCAGTGGATGATTATGTTCCTTTTCATTTTAATGAACATTACAGGCTGGATATTCAGGGACAGATTGCGGATTATGTCGTGATTATGGGATATGATGAGCACTGGCATGGCAGTGGTGATCCCGGGAGCGTGGCAAGTATAGGGTATGTGTCAAACGGGATTGAAAAGACCTTGTCTGAGGTGCCTGCCAAGAAGGTAGTCAATGCGCTGCCGCTGTATATGATCGAGTGGACTACTGATGGCGTGACTGTGACAGATAAATATTTGACAATGAATAATGTGGCGGATTTCCTGAAGTTGGTCGGAAAAGAGCCCGTATGGGATGAGACCACATGTCAGAATTATCTGGAATGGCAGAGCGGGAGCGGGTTGAAGCAGGTGTGGCTTGAGGATGCGGAATCTATCAGGGTGAAGCTGAACGTGATGAGCACGAATGAGATTGGCGGTGTGGCTGTTTGGAGATTGGGGTATGGGACTCCGGAGGTCTGGGAGTTGATCAATGCTTATAGCGTGTCATGATGGAGTGATTTAAATAGTGTTTAACAGGAGGGATTTTGGTTGGATCCTTCGCACAGTAAAATGAGAAAAGCCGGGGAGCTACCCAGATTAAATGAGAGCTCCCCGGCTTATATCACGTTTCTTTATCTTGCCTTTTTCCGCAACACCAAACATCCTCCAAAGCACAATGCAGAGGCAACCAGCAGCCAACTGCTCAAATTCCCCTCCCCGGTCTTGGGCACAGCATCATACTCGCCGGAAGATGCTGCGGGCTTGGACTGTGTCTGTGCCGCTGGAGCAGTGTTGGCAGCGGGAGCGCTGGCGGCAGGTCCGTTGCCGGAAGTGCTGTAGTCGCTAGGATCCGTCATAAGGCCGCCCGCTTTGGCAAAGTTGAAAGTTCCTGCTTTAAAATTGTAATACTCTTTGAGGACTCCGCCGGCATTAGCCGTGCAAGCGTAACCTACTGTTCCACCCACAGTGACGGTAGTGTCAACAGTGTTCTCTATGGTGGCAATCATGCGGAGGTTGGTTACATTGCTGTGGAAAGTACAAGTTGCGGTGTCATACACATACGCGTTTGTAATGTTGCCAGTGATAGCGGCATAGCTGTCAGTGTTTACATGGCACTCGTCCGCACCGCCTACAGAAATCACCACGTTGGCGCTGTTGATGGTGAGATTGCTCAGATGCGCGTTTACCGTGATGTTTTTGCCGCCACCGGCGGAATCGTCATTAGCCATTACCACAAGAATGTCTCCGTCGTTGACCTTCTCGTCTCCTTCGTTAAGATAGTAGAGGTCTTTGCCGCCGGAATCCTTGGAAAAGCTTCCGGTTTGCAATCGCCACTCGTGTTGATCTGTGTCGTATTGAAGGTAATGGGTGGTGGGTGTCGCTGCGGAAACCCTCATTGTGCCGGCACCGGGAAGCAGTGCTATAAGCGATGCGGCAGCCGCCAAAGCGACTAATTTGTTGAATTTTTTCATAAGTAGTGTCCTCCTAATCATTATTTGTGTTGTTTGTTTCTGAAAAAGGGCTGTACCAATCGCCGGTTTCAATTTCTTTGGCGACGACCACGAACCGCCCCTGTTCCACATGATAGACACAGGTGGAAAGGGTGATGAAGCTGTCGCCGAATTCTGCCATTACCCCGGTGTCGTACAGGGATAATGCTTTAATATTTTGGTAAAAATCATCAAACTCTTCCTGAGTGTCAGCCTGGAAAAATTTGTAGAACTTAAAGACCTGATCTGTCTTGCGATAAACCTGGGAGCGGAACACTGCAATCACCTCATAGCGCCGCTCGCGTTCTTTCGTGTATAATGTGATGATATTATGCTCCTTGGCAAAATCCTGTTTCTCATAATCAGTGAGCGTTCCAAACATTGCGCCGGAGCGCATATTATGCCCATGAATAATGAGATTGGTGGTCAGGGGATCCAGTGAACTGTCTGTGTCAAGTATCAGGCAGCCGTTGTTGTCATCCTTGCCTTCAAAATTGCGGTAAAGATAATAGTTTTCATCCCGGGGAGTCCACATGACAGGATAGTCTATTTTGGTTCCCTCAATCTTTAGCCACGCTGCCATATCAGCGTTGGCAAGAAAACTGTCCTGATAGGGGTTGTCCGTCAAGACAACTGGAATCTCCTCCAAACTTTCTTCAGGAGCTTGGGAATCATCAACATTCTCCGCAGAAGAGGTCTCTGCCACAGGAACCTCACCGGACATTCCGCCAGACTCCTCTCCAGCTGAATCTGCACGATTCTCCGCCTGTTCCCGCATTTCGGCAAACAACTCTTGGGAGCGCTTGTCGGCAGCTCTTTGCCGCACCAACAGAATCCCGGCGGCAATCAAACAGATAGCACCTATCGTCCCTAATATAATAAGTAGTATTTTCCTTTGTTTACTCATGCCCCTATTATACGCTATATGAAAGGCATATTGCAATACCTTTAGAAATTATTAATAAAGGAAAAACATGGTTTAATTCTTTTGGGAACAATATAATAATAGAATAGTGGTAAAGATATATTTTGAGGCACTATTTTTATGAAAATAAAAGGTCAAAGCATTTTTAAGACAATTGTCACAGGACTGTTGATCGCGGTTCTTCTGATTGCGGAGCGGGAGCAACTGCGGGTCGTAAACAGCGGTCTGGTGGTGCAGGAAGAGTCCAAAGTCTGTGTTGTGATAGACGCGGGACACGGGGGGATCGACCCAGGGAAAATCGGTATTAACGGAGCCTTGGAGAAGGATATCAATTTCAAAATTGCCCAGCTTGTAAAGGGCTATCTGGAGGCGCAGGACGTGGAAGTGGTCATGACCAGAGAGTCGGAGGAGGGGTTGTATGACTCGGACGCTTCCAATAAGAAGGTGCAGGATATGAAACGGCGGATTGCCATCATCGACGAGGCGGCCCCTGCTCTGACCGTGAGTATTCACCAAAACAGTTACCCGGAGGAGTATGTGAGCGGGGCGCAGGTTTTCTATTACACAGGCAGCAAAGAGGGGCAAAAATTAGCGGGATTGATTCAGGAAAGTCTGATCAAGCGTGTGGATGCGCAAAATCACAGACAGACCAAGGCGAATGACAGCTACTATCTTCTCAAAAAGACTTCTACCCCTATTGTGATCGTGGAGTGCGGCTTTCTCTCAAACAGTGTGGAGGCGGAGAAACTGTGTGATCAAGCCTATCAGGAACGGGTGGCATGGGCGATCCATATGGGGATTTTGCAGTACATAAATAGTACGAAATAAATACTTGAACAAACGTTCTATTTACAACCTCGCCAAAATATGGTATAAAGCATGATAGAGAATAGGTGGGGTGATATGGGGAAATTCTATTTTCAGCAGGAAATGTGGCTGAAAACCTATAAACACGAGGTAGAGTAAATGGAACAATACGCGATTAAAGGCGGGAATCCATTAGTCGGTGAAGTCGAAATAGGGGGAGCCAAGAATGCGGCGCTTCCTATTCTTGCTGCATCCGTTATGACGGATGAGACAGTATATATAGAGAATGTGCCCGACGTGCGCGACACCAATGTTATGTTGTCCGCGCTGGAGGGTATCGGCGTGTTGATGAAGCGGGAGGACAGGCATACGGTGACTATGAACGCCGCCAATATCAGCACCACTGTATTAGTGGATGAACGGTTAAAGAAAATCAGAGCGTCCTATTATCTGATCGGTGCGCTCCTTGGAAAATATAAACAGGCGGAGGTGGTTCTGCCTGGAGGCTGTGATATCGGCAGCCGCGCCATAGACCAGCATATCAAGGGCTTTCGGGCCTTGGGAGCGGAGGTCGTGGTGGAATATGGCATGATCAAGACGAAGGCAGAGCATCTTGTGGGCAGTCATATTTATATGGACGTGGTCAGCGTGGGCGCGACCATCAATGTCATGATGGCGGCCACCATGGCGGAGGGCAAGACGATTATCGAGAACGCGGCGAAGGAGCCCCATGTGGTGGATCTTGCCAACTTTTTGAACAGTATGGGGGCGAATATCAAAGGCGCGGGAACGGATGTGATTCGTATTAAGGGCGTGCCAAGACTGCACGGTACAGAGTATGCGATCATTCCGGATCAGATAGAGGCAGGCACCTTTATGTTTGCGGCGGCGATTACCAAGGGGGACGTGATGGTAAAGAATGTCATTACCAAGCACTTGGAATCCATCACGGCAAAGCTTTTGGAAATTGGGTGCGAGGTGGAGGAGGCGGACGATTGTGTCCGCGTGGTTGCTTCCAAGCCCTTGCGGCACACGCAGGTGAAGACTCTTCCTTATCCCGGCTTTCCCACGGACATGCAGCCCCAGATTGCCGTGGCGCTGGCGATGTCTCAGGGGACAAGCATCGTGACAGAGAGCATTTTTGAGAACCGCTTTAAATATGTGGACGAGCTTACCCGCATGGGGGCGAATATCAAGGTGGAAGGCAATGTGGCCATCATTAATGGTGTGAAAAAATATACTGGGGCAAGCATCTCCGCACCGGATCTTCGCGCGGGGGCTGCACTGGTTCTCGCGGCCTTGTCGGCGGAAGGGTACAGCACGGTGGACGATATCCGCTATATTGAGCGGGGCTATGAGGATTTCCACTTAAAGCTGCAGTCCCTTGGTGCCCAGATTGAGCTCATCGAGACGGAACGGGACTTCCAGAAATTCAAGTTGAAGACCGGCTGATAACAGTTCAGCCCGCATATTCATAAAATAATTTATAATCAGTGCTTTGTGTGCAAGCACCCACGCACAGCTTACAAATTATTTTATGGCTGAACTTTAAAAATATATTGACAAAGTGCAATAACCATTGTACATTGGACATGTAAAAGATATGCACACAATTAAATGATCGCTTCTCTTATTCAGAGTTGGTGGAGGTACATAGGACCGATGAAGCCACGGCAACCCCCGTTGAGGAAGGTGCCCACCTGAGCGAGTAATCCTGTCAGATGACAGGTCGAACAATAAGAGGATTGGGCAGAGACTTTTTTATAAGTTATGTCAAGCATCCAAATCCGCTTATTGATAAGCGGATTTTTTTGGTGCAGGCAAACTAAGGAGGCAAACTATGGAAAAACGTTTATTTACTTCGGAATCAGTTACGGAAGGGCATCCGGACAAAATATGTGATGCCATTTCCGACGCGGTACTGGACGCTCTGATGGAGCAGGACCCTTTCAGCCGCGTGGCGTGCGAGACCTGTACCAGCACGGGCTTTGTGTTGGTGATGGGTGAGGTGACTACCAAGGCGAATATCGACATTCCGTCGATTGTGAGGAAGACTGTCACGGAGATTGGCTATGACTCTTCGGAGAAGGGATTTGACGGCAATACCTGTGCGGTGATGGTTTCGCTGGACAAGCAGTCTGCCGATATCGCCATGGGTGTGGACAAGGCGCTGGAGGCAAAGCGCGGGGAAGCGGACATGAATGACGCCCAGCTGGACGCAATTGGCGCGGGAGATCAGGGTATGATGTTCGGTTATGCGACAAACGAGACACCGGAGCTGATGCCCTATCCTATTTCTCTGGCGCACAAGCTGACAATGCAGCTCACGAAAGTGCGCAAGGATGGGACATTGCCATATCTGAGGGCGGACGGCAAGAGCCAGGTTTCAGTGGAGTATGACGAGAACGGCAAGCCCGTCCGGCTGGAAGCGGTAGTGCTTTCCACCCAGCATGACGAGAAGGTGACACAGGAACAGATCCATGAGGATATTCAGAAATATGTGTTTGATCCGATCCTGCCAAAAGAGATGATTGACGCGGAAACAAAATTCTTCATCAATCCCACGGGACGTTTTGTCATCGGCGGACCAAACGGCGACAGTGGTCTCACCGGCCGCAAGATCATTGTGGATACATATGGAGGATATGCCCGCCATGGCGGCGGCGCGTTCTCCGGAAAGGATTGTACCAAGGTGGACAGAAGCGCTGCTTACGCGGCACGCTATGTCGCCAAGAATATCGTGGCGGCAGGGATTGCGGAGAAGTGTGAGATTCAGCTCTCCTATGCCATCGGCGTGGCGCACCCGACATCTGTTATGGTTGACACTTTCGGGACAGGTAAATTGAGTGATGAAAAGCTTGTGGAGATGATCCGTGAGAACTTTGATTTAAGACCCGCCGGCATTATCAAGATGTTGGATTTGAGAAGACCCATTTATAAGCAGACTTCAAGCTATGGGCATTTTGGGCGCACGGATATCGATCTGCCTTGGGAGAAGCTGGACAAGGTGGATGTGTTGAAGAAGTATCTGTAATTTGAATAACATGTAAAATAAAAAGATTGGTTGTCTATTTTCAACAATACAGCCAATCTTTTTTTGTGGCTTTTTATGAGGCGCAAAATAGGGAAATCTACTTGACCCTGACACAGTGTCATACTGTATAATAAAACTAACTGGGTAACTGCCCTGAACAGTTACCAAAACGAAAATGCACGGTAATTTTCAAAAAGGAGGGTAAAAATGAGTAAGTTGAGACAGAAATTAGGAAGGCGTATTTTGGCGTATGTACTTTCGGGCGCCATGATGCTGTCAGGCGTGACATCGCCGGGCATGACGGCCTTCGCAAGCGAAGCCCCTCGTGATGCGGGGGGGTATGCCCAGGAAGGAACAATGGGCATTGATGAGTACAATTTGCAAGATGCGAAAGTGCTGGCGGAAGGGGACGAGGTTTCCGGCAGCGAGACGAAGACGTGGGATTTTACACAGTATGATGGCACTGGGGCGATAACAGATTGGAATGGGTTGACCGGCGGGAGCTACCATAGCACCCAGTATGGAATGAGCATCAAAAATGGTAGCATTACGGTTCCTGTGACGGGCAACAGTAAAGTGTCGGTTATTGCAAGTTATACATTCGACTTTAGCATTGAAAACAAGAATTATTCCTGTCAGAGGACAAGTCCGGACAATGCTGAAGAAACATGTGTTTATCCTTATGTTGGGGACGCTGGAATCGTTACGATTACCGCAACTAACAACACAACGACATATATCAAGAAGATAACGGTGGAACCTGCGGCCGAGGACGAATATGCCGTGCAAATTGAAGAAGCAGACAACGGTACAGTATCAGCTTCCGCTGTATTTGCGAAGGAAGGTGATAGTGTCACTTTGACTGCAACGCCTAACCCGGGATACAAGCTGATAGAATGGAAAAAGTCAGACGCTGACTTGGAGATTAATTCTGACGCATCGGATTCCAATATAGCCACATTTGTGATGCCTGCAAGCGATGTGAAGATTATGCCTGTTTTTGCAGAGGATACAGACGCGACATTCAGCATACAGGCATTAAATGGCTACCACGGCACAGCCAAACTTAAGACAGGACAAGGGACAGATATTGCCTCAGGTGTGGAAGTCGTATTGGCGGATGTTGCGGAAGCGACGCCGGAGACAGGATATACCTTCAAGGAATGGTATGTGACTAGTGGCAAGACGATTGAGGCGGTCACGGTTACGGATGGCAAATTTACGATGCCTGCAGGTGACGTACAAATTGTTCCTATCTTTACAGGAGCCGCCAAAGGTACATATGATTTCAAACTGGGAGCTACAGAAAAAAATAATGGAAGAATGTTGGGTGGGCAGCTCAAGGACTATACAGGCGTTATCAAGCTTGACGAGCTAAAAGAGTCGGACGGCAACGACCATGGTTTCCTGACGGCTAAAGAGAATGCGACCATGACATTGAAATTGTCAGGTGCGGCGGATGTCACCGTGAATACATGCCAATACGGCAGTGCATGTAGTGGTGTGACGGCTACGCTGGACGGCGTGGCATGTGATGCGGCAATAATTGGCACACAAACTAAGGATAGCGGAAAGACATACACGTTTACGACTGCCAAGGGCGGTGAACTTGTATTGACCATTACTGCTGCTACGGGCGCTTATGTCCACGGCATCACAGTGGAATATTTAGGTGGGACGGGCGAAATGCTTGACTTTGGCGGCAAGTATTTTAAGGACGTGACGTTTACGGGAACTGGCCTTGCGGACAAGAGTTTGACGAAAGGTGACAGTATCAGTAAAGCGAGTCTTGAGGGCCTGTTGCTTGACAAAGATGATAGTCTCACGTATTTTGACGCGTCACACGGCGCGGTGACTACGACCAGCGGCGCGACGCTGAATTTGAATTTAGAGAAAAAGGCAAACATAGAGATATTGGGATGCCGGTTTGGCAAATCAACCAGTATCACGGCCAAGTCGACGAAGGATGGGACGACAAAGACGCTCAAGGTAGCAAAAGGAGAGGGTGCGGCGGAAGGCGACGCGATACCTCCTTTGTATACCATATTGGATGCGGAAGGCGTTGTCAGCGTGAAATTCGCGCAGCAGGAATACATCCACAGCATTAAGGTAATCCCTCTGACGGGTACTGCGGCGCAATATCTGGTGGAGGTGACCGATGACGGGCATGGCACGGCGGCAGTGGAGGGCAATCCCTATGCGGTGGCAGGTCAGATAGTCATATTGACCGCGAAAGCAAACAGCTCGTATCGGTTCAAGGAATGGGGAGAGAAAATCCCCGCAGATCTCTCGATTACACAGGACGGAGAGGATAAATATAAGTTCACTATGCCTGCAAGCGATGTGAAGGCAAAAGCGATTTTCGAAGCGACGGAGACGATTTATGTCGCGGAAGGCACGCATAATTTTGGCGGTGTTACAAGCTTGGCAGTTGACGGCTTTGAGTTTACGGGATTTACGACTGACGGTAACAAACACGGATTTGCTTTTACGGACGGGGCGGAGATGAAGCTCAGCCTGCGGGAGAAGGCGAATGTCACTGTTTACGGGTGCTGTTATGGAACCGGAGGTGGTACCGATTTGGTGATGGAGGTTTTATCGGGATCGGGAACGCTAAGCGTGACAAGCGAAGTGGAAGAGTCAGACTTGAAGCGCAATAAGTTTACTGTGACAGGCGCTAAGGGCGGAGAGCTTGTGTTGAAATTCACGGGGGTTTCATGGATACAGACTGTCATGGTAGAATATCCGGGAGAGGTGGAGCCCGGCATGCGCGATATCGATGTATGGGATTTCAGCGGTTTTGCGGTGCAAAACCAAGCTCCTCTCATCTACAACAACAAGATTACGCCGGACGACCTGAAGAAAATCGTTGATAAGGACGGCAAGTTTATTCTCGTTGACAAAAAAAAGGAGGCAGTATTTGGCGATTTGACAATGGTATATGAAGCTGGGGACAGGTTGTATACCAATGTGGCAGGTCTGCCTAACGCAGGAGATTATGGCAACGCCCAATATGAATATGATGACTTTACGGCGGCAGGCGCGTGGTACAGCAACGGCACGGGCGGAAGCGGCCGCAGGTACGTAACGATCAAGATGCAGACGGGCGATAAGCTGGTTGCTTATATGGGCAGCTCGCAAAGCGGCGATATCAGCTTTACTTTTGAGGGCACGGGCGGAGCGGACGGACAAAAGGATTCCATATCGATCGAATCGGGAAAATTCGGGAAGTTCGTGTTTGTCGCAGAGAAAACAGGTACTTATAAGCTTTGGGCTGACGGGGCAGGCAAACCGATGTACCACAGGATCATGCGTGTGCCGGCGCTCGAAGTGAAAGGCACGATTGATTACAACAATTTGAAAGACAAGGTTTCCGGTGCTGTATTGAAATTCAAGAACATGGAGACCAAGGCGGAGACAGTGGCGGAGGTGAGCGAGGATGGCAGCTTTAGCGCGATTCTTGCGCCCGGATTCCAGTACAGGGCTGTCCTGTCGGGTGCGATGGGATACGGTTTTGAAGCCGCTACCAAGTATTTTGAGACAAAAGACGTAGAATATAAGACCGGAAAGAGCAACGTGAACCTCAAGGTTGTGGAGACTCCGGTATATCCCTATTCCGGCGAGATCAAAGGCTTTGCGGAAGGTTATGACACGTCCAAGCTTGCGATAACGATGCTTGCGGACGAGGATTCCGATGCGGAGGACGTGGATGTTACGATCGAGCAGAAGGATGGAAAGATCAGCTTTACAACGGCATTGATGCCGGAAGTAAAGTATACCTTTGCATTGGAAGGCGTCAACGACTACGAGGTCACAGACCCGCTGGAGATCTGTAATGAGGACAACAGCGATTATACAGGAAAAACAATCACAGTAGCGCTCAAAGCGATGTATGATGTGAAGGGCGCATGGATAGGCTTGAGTGATTCCGCAAAAGTGACCGCACTGAAATTTACCAATGTGGACGATGCTTATCCTTATGTTGCAACAGTGAATGAAGACGGCAAAGGGTATACGGCGAAGCTGCGTGACGGTGCGTATCTTGCGGAAGCGACCGTAAATGGCTTCAGGACAAAGACCCATGTTGTGGTGAATGGCAAAGCGGTGGAAAAAGACTTGATGTTTGTCTCCACCAGCGAAAAAGAAAAAATCGATTATGTGGCGGATATCTATGTAGGATATCCTGACAAGGCAAACAATTATGAGACCATGCGCGCGGCCATGGAGGCATGTGATCTGATGAAGCCGGCTACGGAGGGCGATGGGCGCGTGACGGTTCACATTGCGCCGGGCACTTACAGGGAGCAGGTGATCGTGAACAGGCCGAACGTCAGCTTTGTCAACGATACAGACAAGGAAGTGCTGCTGACATGGTACTATGGTATCGGATATAAATATTACAGCTCCAATAACGGTTACTATGATCCGGAAAATGCATATGACCAATTTGACAAGCACATTGCCGACAGATGGGGCGTAGCTGTACGCATAAATACCAGTGCTACAGGATTTAGGGCGAAGGGCATCACGTTTGAGAATTCCTTCAACCGTTACATCACGGACGAGGAGCTTGAAGACGGCGTTGAGTGTACAGGGGAGACGCTCAAGGTTGACAGAAAACGAAATACGGATGTGAACAGTAAGGCTGCCACGGAGCGTGCGGCGGCGATCTCTGTGGAGGGCGACAAGGCTGAATTTGTAGAGTGTAGCTTCTACAGCAGCCAGGACACTGTATATACAGGAGCAGTAAAGGCATATTTCAAGAATTGCGTGCTGGAAGGACAGACGGACTACATTTTCGGTGATACGTCCACTGCGGTCTTTGACGCCTGCGAGTTAAGCTGGAAAGGATACAGCGCAAACAGCCAGGGCGGCTATGTCACCGCACACAGAGGCAATGGTGCAAAGGGCTATCTGTTCCGCAACTGTACGGTAACAGCAAACAATCATAACTATGAAGGCAAGGCATTGGATGTTAAGCCCGGATACTTTGGCAGACCTTGGGGTGCGGATGCGTCTGTTGTATTCCTGAACACCAAGCTGCAAAGTGCGGATTTGATAGACTCCGTAGGTTGGACGGAGATGTCTGGCAACGATCCGAAGAAGGCAAAGTTCTACGAATATAATACGACCACGATTGCGGGAACTGCAGTTGACACAAGCACACGAGCAGGAAATGTGATGACTCAGGATGACGCGTCGAAGGTGACGGTTGCAGACTACTTTGGAGACTGGAAGCCTTCCTGCTACGTGGAGGAAGACGCTACCGTGGAATTTAAGGAAGCGCTGCGCGTGATTGACAACGGCGACATTAATGCGCCGTATCCGGGACATACGCTTACTGCGATGTATTCTCTCGGCGAGAAGAACGATGCGAACGACGCGTCTGTGATCCAATGGTATATCGTTGACAAGGACGGCAAGGAGGAGCTGAGAAAAGAATCCACTGCCGCCGTGGATAAGACTTACAAGATTGAAAAGGCAGCGATCGGAAAATATATCAAAGTAAAAGTGACACCGCAGACCGTCAGCGGAAAGGCCGGAACGCCTGCCCAATATCAGGTGGAAGAAGCTATAAGGGACGGCTGGGACGATCCGACGGGCGGCTCTGACATCGAGCTTGGCGGCGGAATCAACATCTTCCTTGCGGGTGATTCCACGGTGAAGGATTATTCCGCTAATGGCATGTATAATAGCGGAGGAGCGTTAAAAGAAGGTTCATGGGGAGAATTTATCCAATATTTCTTTGACTCTTCCAAGGTGACAGTACAGAACTATGCACAGGGAGGAAGAAGCTGTAGAACCTTTATCAATGAAGGGAAGCTTAAAGACATCAAAGAGAAGATCAGCGAAGGTGATTATCTCTTTGTGCAGTTCGGACACAATGACTGCGCGGATGATTATCCCGACAGGTTTGTTCCTCTGGGAAGCCCTGACGCAAGCGGCAAATACCCGCTCACGGCAGGAACTCCGGACGCAAACGGACAGTATCCGAACGGCGGAGCAGGAACGTACAAATGGTTCCTGAAGCAATATATCGATGTTGCAAAGGAGAAAGGGGCTATCCCCGTGCTTGTCACACCCGTGGCAAGAATGTACTATAACGCAGACGGAACGATCAAGCCACATCATGATTCCAAGGATACCAAGGACAACGCTTATGTCACGGCAGTCAAGCAGCTTGCGGAGGAAGAAGGAGTTCTGCTGATCGACGGCTATGAGATGACGAAGAACCTGTTTGAGGAAGCATGGAAAGCGGCGGAAAGTGACACCTACGGAAAGCAGATTATGGCGGAAGGCGACAAGACGCATAACAACAAGCTGGGCGGCATGATGGAAGCGGCAGTGTTCGCGGCAGAGCTCCAGAAGAGAGATCTGAGCATTTCGCGGTTCGTAAAGGCTCCCGTGCAGGTTTTGGGCGAAACTCCTGACGGCGTGGAAGTGTTCAGCGTGAACGGAAAAGGCGTGTTCGTGGCAAATGACATCCTGACAGGCTACACAGAGAAGGCTTCTTATTGGGAGAAGCTCGGACAGGAAATGTTCGACGCGATCGGCAAGAAGGCCGGAGAGTTTAAACCGGGTGACGATCCAAATGATCCAAACGATCCGAACGATGAGCAAAAGGGTGACACTGAGGAGTCGAAGATCAAGGTGGAGACACCCGATGTGGATAAGGACGGCAAAATCTCTGTGCGAAGCGCCAGTATCAAGATAGAAGCGGCGGATCTTGTGCAGACTAACAAAGTGCAATATGTAGTGACGGTGACCTATACGAACAAAGCCGGCAAACAACAGCAGCTTACAGAGGGCGTACACTACACGGCAGCGCTTGTGAAGGACTTTGACGGAAAGAGTGCCGGGACTCAGAAAATAACGATTTCCGGAACGGATGTGAAAACCGATTTGGGTACATTTATCGGCGAGAAGACAGTATCGTATACGATAAAGGCAAAAACGGAGGCAAACCAGGATAAAGCGCATAACATTGCAAAGAAGAAGTTCAGGCTCGTAAGTGGGGATGTAAAAAATGCGACCTATACAGGCACATACATTACTCCGGGAGTGGAAGACCTTGATGGTATCGGCGAGAGCAATTACAGCGTCGTATACAAAAACAATGTGAACGTCGGCAAGGCGAGCGTCACCATCGTCGGAAAAGGCGAATATTTTGGCACGAAGACGTTGAAATTCAGCATCAAGAAAGCCAACATCGCAAAGCAGTCAATGTCGTTTGAGGCATCGAACGCGACGATCAGCGGCACAGGCACTCAGTTTACTGCAACCGAAAAGAATGCGGGTGATTTTAGCTATAAGGGAAATGCGATCACACTTAAGAGCTTGAAGGTGAAGCTTGGTGATGTCGAATTGAGCCCCCGTGCGGATTACACAGTGACGTATGCAAAGAACACAAAGGCAGGAAGGGCGACGGCCACGATCAAGGGCGCAGGCAATTTGTCAGGCTCGATCAAAATAAGCTACGATATCAGTCTGGTGGGAATCGTGGAAGATTTAGCGCAATGCAATACGGAAGACAAAGCCCTTGAGGCGGAATATTCTTCAAAGGGTGCAAGACTTAAAACAATTGAGTTGAACGGCGTGACCCTGAGAGAAGGAAAGGATTATAAGGTAAATTATAAGGGCTGTAAGACACCCAAGGACGGACTTACCATCGGTGAGGTCGAAAAAGTAAAAGTGACTGGCGCAGGCTCCTACAAGAGCAGAGAATTTAAGGATATCGAGATATGCATTAAGACTGAAAAGGGCGAGTACCACATCAAGGACAATGCGATAGTGGACACGGATAAGACGAAGGGCGACCCGAATAAGATCATCAGTGCAGCCAAGATAACGGATGCGGCGGGCGTAAAGGTGAAGGCGAATGATGTCACCATCACCACGACGAATAAGTCGATTACAGTGAAGCCAAACAGCGATGAGTACTACAGCGAGACCACGTTGGCATGCCGTGTGGCAAAGAACCTTAACAAGGTGAAGCCGACGGTTAAAACGAACAAAATTCCGGACAGATACTTTGACGGTGTGAATGCGGTGACGTTTACGGAGACGGAAATCGTGGCGGCGAACGTTCTTGACGGCGTAAAGGCAGCAGACATACGCATTGTGTCATACAAGAACAATAACAAGACCGGAACGGCTACTGTGACAGTCGAGGGCAGGAACGGCAGCGATTTCTATGGCAAAAAGAGCCTGAAATTCAAAATTGTTGCAAAGAAGGCCACGCTGGGTCAAGACGCAAAAGAGGTGCCGGATGATCCCGCTGATGATCCCGGCAAGGATCCTGGCAAGGATCCCGGGACAGATCCCGGAAAGGATCCTGGGACAGATCCCGGAACAGATCCTGGAACAGATCCTGGCAAGGATCCCGCGAACGTTCCGAAGGCGGCGATATGGGTGGTAGGAGACTCAACGGTATCAGGCTTCAATGACGATTACTATCTGCCGCGCCAGGGCTACGGTGAGCAAATTGGAACATATTTCAATGCGGACGTATATAATTATGCAATGTCGGGCCGCTCCTCCAAGAGCTTTACCACTGAAAAGAACTACAGCCATTTGATGAATGGCGGCGTTGAGGGCATTACTATGCCAAAGCTTGGGGAATCCACGGCAGAAGCCAAATTCCTCATCATAGGATTTGGACACAATGATGAGAAAAAGGAGGACTCCGAGAGGTACACGAATCCAAACGGTGATTACAAGACGGAGGGGAGCTTTGCAAAGAGCCTGTATGACAATTACATCAAGCCGGCGCTTGACGCGGGAGTGACGCCTGTGGTGGCAACTCCGATTGTGCGATATGACCCGAAGGGAGAATATACGGGCTCCACAGCTCATGTCACTTCTGATGGTGATTATTCGCAAGCAATCCGTGACTTATGCGCGACAGATGAATTGAAAGACAAGGTGATTCTGGCAGATTTGACGGAAGCGACCAAAGCGCTGTATAAGGCGGACAATGAGAATGCGGCAAAGTTCCATGCGTATACGACATGTAAATATACAAACGAGGAAAAAACGGAAGTGACGCCGGAAGGCATGGATAATACGCATATCAACAGCTATGGCGCAAAAATGGTAGTGTGGCTCTTGGGAGAGCAGACCAAGGATACGGCATTGAACAAGCATTGGCTGAACAAGGAAAAGCCGAGTGAAGCGAAGGACTATGAAGCGGCAGTGAATAAGAGTTTTAAGCCCGCGGAGTATGTGGCTCCTACGGAAGATGCGATGAAGGCTTCCGGATGGCCGGCATTTACGGACGCAAGCGGAAGACAGTGGTACAGCACAGTGTTTGGCGATGTAGGCGGAGCTAGCAAGATTACAACAGCAGGAAATTTTGTAGCGACTGTGGATGAGTCGAATAAAACTGTGACCTTGAATGTGCCTAACGGCAATGGAAAAATTGCCGCAAGCAGCGACGCATTTTTCTTCTACTATACGCGGCTGCCGAAGGATGCGCAGTTTGAATTGTCCGTAAAGGCGACGATCAACAGCTTTGATACGTCGAACTCTCAAGTAGCATATGGCTTGATGGCGCGTGATGAAATCTATATCAACGAGAATACAAGTGCACTTTTGGGCGACTATGTATCGACGGGCACATATAAGAAAGGGGATGTCAATTGCTTCGGACGCAAGAACGGGGCGCTGACCGATGGCTCTGCGCCGACCAAGAAATATGTTACGGCGGGAGACGAGGCAATCCTGAAGCTTGACAAGAATCCGGACGGATTCACGATGACATATGGCGAGAACGACCCTGTTTCAGGAGGATTCGACTATCCGCTGACAAAAATTGATTCGGAATATATTTATGTCGGATTTTATGTCACGCGTAAGGCAAGCGTTACATTTAGCGATATCAGCCTTGTAGAAAAGTGATAATACCAGACAGGGACAGGATTGATTTGATGCTCAAAAAGAGGAGCTGCGCAAAGGCAGCTCCTCTTTACATGTGGTGCGGATGCGGGTTTTGCCGCAGATGGAATGTTCAGAATCCCTGTTTTTTCAGATCCGCCAAGAGCCCTACATAGAACTCGCTGACATCAAACCCTTTGATGTCCTTGTGGGTCAAATCAATCATATCCGCGTGGGAGATGCCTTCCCTGTCTGCTTTGACAAGTCCCAGATAATTGCCCCAGGAGGCGGAAGTGACGCTGACCAGGCCGTCATTGTCGCCTTCATAATGCTTGGAGAGCAGATAGGTGAAGCTCAAGGGCAGGAAGGAACTGTGAAAACCGCGCATCTTGGACATGGTGCTCTGGTAATAGATTCCCGGGATGTCCTTTACTTCCTCGTTGAATCGGGCGCAGGAGGCGGCGGTTAAATCAGACACGCCAGCCAGAAAATCAGGTTTGTCATCGCCTAAGGCATGGAACAGGGCGTTGTATCGCCTGCTTGCAAAATGTATCATCCAATCGGGCAGACTGCTCAGCAGGGCGTCCGCAAACTGACAGCCGCGGTGCGGGGTATTGATGGTGGTGAGGGAGGCAACATGCTCTGCCATTCCCAGCTTGCTTATGGCGTAGCGTGCGTCCAGGCCACCCTTGGAATGGGCTACGATATTGACCTTCTCCGCGCCGGAGAGTTCCAGCACCCGTTCTATCTCCGCTTTTAATTCCTGTGCGCTGTCCGCCACGGCCAGAGAGGATTGCTGTCTGCCATAGTATATGTTGGCGCCGTTTTGTTTTAATGCCCTGGGAATGCGCCCCCAGTAGTTCATGTATTGCCAATCCCGGAAGAAGATACCATGTACCATCACCACGGGGTAGCGGGTGCGGCAGACGGCGTTCTGCACTCGGGCAGTGTCCAGGAGATATCTGTTTTTGGCAGTCAGAAGCTCTCTGCGAACGATACTGCACCAGCCATAAAATAAAAAGACATTTACCGGGAAAACCCACCAAAAAAAGAACATGACAATCCTGCGTCCGATTCCCAGCTGCGCGGAGCAAAAAGCTGTTCGCCAAAAGCCGTTCAGATAGTGGAGCAGCAGGATACAATAGGCGACCGCCAGATTGATCACGAACAGGCGGGAAAGTCCCATGTGGGGCCACAAATATAGGAAGATGAAGCATAATTCCGCAATCAGGGTATAGATGGAGATTAGAATCAGTTCGTAGCCGCCGGCAAGAAGCTGTAAGCGGAATGTCAAACCTTTCTCATAACAGGGAAGAATCTCCAACATCACAAAGAATGCGAACAGAGCGGCATATATAACCGGTTTTAAAAGGATGTTGGCAGGATTCCAGCCATCTCCCGACGGGGCGAAAAGGTCATTCACCAGTGTGATGATTAGAGAAATATTTAAAATGATAAGCAAAAAAAGTGTCTTAAAAATTCTTCTGAATGTACGCATAGGTTATCCTTATTTATCGTAGTAGTGCAGCGCGTCCACGAACCGATCCGCCACCAGCTCACGGCCGGCCTGGTTCAGGTGCAGATTGTCAATCAGGTATTCGGAGGCGTTGTCCTCGTGGATGGTTCCGTACAGATTGTCAATATAGGTAATGCTGCGGTCAAAGCAGGAGTCCAGCTGCTTGATGGCATAAGTGGAGAGAACATCCTGACCATAAGTGTATATGTCGCTGCTGACGTATTTTCCTTCTTCATCCACCGCAAAAGCATAGGTGGGTGACATGACAATGAACCGAAGGTGAGGGTAATTGGACTGTAAAAGTTCAACACCCGCCTCCAGATTGCCGGTGAACTGCTGGATATCCGTGTTGTTATCGTCATTATACATCTCGTGCCCTGCCAGATAGTCGCTGGCGTCATACATGATCGCTATCACGTCCACCTCGTTGAAATCTAACTCATACAGGGTTTCATAAACCCAGACACCCTCAGGCGGAGCAGCATCTCCCAAAAATCTGTTGGCTTGCTTATATCGGGTGTTGGTCGGCCCCTTGACCGCGACTTGTGTCAGCCAATAAAAATTGTAGGCATCCATGGGATATTTGGAGGCGTCAAGCGTGAAATTCTGCGCAGCCAGATAGCTGCCGCTGACAGAGCAATTGTATACGGTGGCACCGGTCTTTTGGGCGATCAGGTTGGCGAGATTATTTTTGGAATCCCTGTCGTCCGCAAAGGG
Organism: uncultured Lachnospiraceae bacterium; assembly: GCA_947175035.1. Lineage (GTDB taxonomy): Bacteria > Bacillota > Clostridia > Lachnospirales > Lachnospiraceae > Acetatifactor. The sequence continues at coordinate 45,208 of CAMWLG010000010.1, forward strand.
TGCGTTTCCAAAGCAGACAATCGTGGTGGTATCGTCCTTGTCTGTGATGGTGTTGTGATCCTTATCCAAGGCAGGCAATATCAAATCCATATTGTCGGGTTTGCCTTCGAAATCTTCTGCCATGATTGCATCCAAATCCACCAGTCGTCCCCAATTGAAGAAGCGGTACGTCACCCCCAAAACGGTGATGACAAAAACCAGCAGCAGTATTGTGTGTATATTAATAAATCGTTTGATGTGCATAACGCCTCTCATTTCCGCCCAGGGGGGCTTTGTTTGATGTTTTTTATTTTACTATTTTGAAAAATAAATGTCCATATTATTCCAAAAGGTTTAAGAAATTCAGGGAATATTTAAGAATTATTAGAATTTATTTTTAAAATTGCTTTGAAAAATATGGGAATTGCTTGAAGTGAATAAATTGGAATGCTATAATATACTTGGATTATAGTTTCATAAGAAAAGGATTGATTGAATGAAAAAGTTTTGGGAGCGCATAGATGACAACAACGATCAATGGAGAGATGACGGTTTCTCTGATGATTGGGACGCTGAGGAGTACGAAGACAGCGATGAAGAGTATTATGAGGAAGCTGCAGAGTACGTAGACGACAGTGAAGTGTATTATGAGGAAGCTGCGGAATACGAGGACAGTGGTGAAGAGTATTATGAGGAGTCAGCGGAGTACGCAGACAACGGTGGAGTGTATTATGAGGAATCCGCAGAGTATGAAGACGGCGGTGAAGAGTACTATGAGGAAGCTGAGGAGTATGTAGACAACGATGACGAGTACTATGAGGAGTCTGCGGAGTACGAGGCGCAGGAGCAGGCATACAAGGAGTTTGTGACAGGCGTCGTGGCCGCATATTACGAGGACGGCGACGAGTACTATGAGGAGCAGGAAGATTCCTACGGAGATATCGAGTATTTCGATGATGCGGAGTATGAAGATGCCGCCTATGATGAATATTATAGCACAGAGGCCGGGGGGCTTTTGGCGTGGTTTTCCAATATGACGGCTATGGATAAAGTGATGCTGGGCGCGGGTGTATGTGTGCTGTTTTTGGTGCTGGTCACCGGTGTGGTATTTTTTCGCTCCCGAGGCACTGCGGGGCAGGCGTCTCAATTGGCTTCGGTTGGTACCCGTCTGGAAGGGATAGATATTATTGGAGACGAGGGGCTTCTTGCTGTGGCGAATGCGGCTGCGGCAAAGCGCGAGGCGGCGGAGCTTGTGGAGCAGGGGCAGAATCAAGATCAGAATTATAACGAGGCAGCGTACAACAAAGAAGTAAATGTCGTGTTGAAGATGGTTTCCGTGCAGAAGGATCTGAAAATCAAGTTTGTGAACCAGAGCAGCGACAAACTGATTTCCAACGTGCCCTTTATCGTGACGGTGACCACGGCGGACAACAAGACAGAGAGCTGGAGTGATGATGATATGGACGGCATCATCTACAAGAAGGGGATAACGCCCGGCAGCTATCAGGTGACGGTGAACGCTTTAAGCGGCGACAAATATAACAAATACCATCTTCCCGCCGGAGTGCAGAAGGCGGAAGTGAAAAAGGATATCGCTTATCAGAAGATAGATGTCTCGGACGAGGTAAAGACTGAGTCGGAGATCAACGTGGCAACCGAGGAACAAAAAAAGATGGAGCCGGAAGTGGAATCTTCCCTTACGGACACCGTAGAGTGGGTCGAGAGTACGGCGGTCACCAGCACCTACATTGAGGTGGCCAAGGGCAGTATCACGGATCCTCTGACGCTGACAAAGAGCGGGACTTTCCTGCGCACGGCGAAGGAAGTGACACTCAATCGAACCGAGGAGGATATGACCGTGGGAGGCAGGAATGTGATTCTGACACCGGAACATTCCTTTGAAGAGGTGGTATCCATTGATTGGAAGAGCAGTAACAGTTCCGTGGCGGAGGTGGATGAGGATGGCGTGGTGACCGCCATAGCAGCGGGCAAAGCTACCATCACTTGTACCGTGAGAGTGATAGATGGACAAAAGGAAGTGGAGTACACGGCAAAATGCGAGGTGAAGGTGACCGATCCGTCGGAAGAGTCGAGTACGGAATCGAGTACAGAGTCAAGTACAGAGCCTGGTACGCAGCCGGGCACACAACCCTCAACACAGCCAAGTACGCAGCCAAGCACGGAACCGTCCACCACACCGGGTACACAGCCGTCCACGGGAGAGGCACCTTCCGAACCTGCGATTTCTGTGGATTATAAGTCAGTGACACTGAAAGAGAAGGGCACGGAGACGGTGCTGGTAACAGTAAAAGGTTTTGATACGAGCAGGGAATTGGTTTATAATGTGGAGAGTGACGATACCGGTGTGGCGACTGCGGTGATCAGCAAGCAGGGCAAGATCACCATCACCGGGAAAGGAGTCGGAAGCGCCACTCTGACTGCGTGGGCCAATTATAAGAGTAATCCCTTGCGGGAGGTGCCAGCCGTCTCAATCGAGGTGAAAGTGACGGAGGCGGGTGACATCAGTCTGAGCAAGACAGCAGTGACGGTGTATGCAGGCTCTGACGTAACGATCAAGGTTCATTTGGAGGATGGGTTTGACGGGGATATAGAGGCTGAGTCCTCCGATAAAGAGGTCGCAAAGGCAAAAGTAGATGGCACATCAGTGATCATCACCGGTGTGAAGCCTGGGACGGCAAAGATTACAGTGTCTGCGGAGGACGGTGGCAGCACGTTGTCGGAAACCTGTGCCGTGACTGTAAAACTGCATCCCAGGAATGATTCGGAGACCCGGCTGAAGGATAACAACGGGAATCAGCTCTATGTGCATGAGAACGATTCCTACAGGGAGGCGGTATATGCTGATTATTACAAGGACGGTGTGAGTTACTTCAAGCGGGGTGAGACCAAGTACACAGGATGGCAGACTATAGACGGAAGAGTGTACTTCTTTGATAAAACAGGTAAAAAGGTGACAGGGGAGCAGGTGATCCAGGGGGCAAAATATAACTTTGGCAGTGACGGAGCCCTGATCACCGGTTCCGGAATCATGGGAATCGACGTGTCCAAGCATAATGGCACGATTGACTGGGCAGCAGTGAAGAACTCGGGTGTTTCTTATGTGATCATCCGTTGTGGGTATCGCGGTTATACACAGGGGTCTCTGATCATTGACCCGAGGTTTGAACAGAATATCAAGGGCGCCACATCGGCGGGGCTGAAGGTAGGGGTTTACTTTTTCAGTCAAGCCATAGACGAGGTGGAAGCGGTAGAGGAGGCTTCTTTCGTGTTGGACGCGGTCAGGGGCTACAATATCTCTTATCCCATATTCCTGGATGTGGAATACAGTGGCGCGTCGGGTAACAAGGGACGTGCGGATGGCTTGGACAAGGCAACAAGGACTGCTGTGTGTAAGGCGTTTTGTGCGACGATACGGTCAGGCGGCTATAACGCGGGAATCTATGCCAATAAGACTTGGCTGCAGACAAAGATAGACCCAGGGCAGCTTAGCGCGTACAAGATCTGGCTCGCGCAATATGCCGCGGCTCCCACATACGAAGGGCGGTATGATATGTGGCAATATAAATCCACCGGAAGAGTCAGTGGTATTAGTGGAAATGTGGATATGAATCTCAGTTACTTAGGATATTAAAGAGTCTCTGTCTGGATGACGGGAGCGGAATAGGAGCAAATCGGTGAATATTACAGGGTATTTTTCGGAGGAAGATAGCAATCCCACGATTTATCGGGGCAAAATGACATTGCGGAGCAATTATACGATTGTGGATGCGGATGAGTCTTGTTATCAATATGTGGGAAAATATTCCGCCCTGCCCCTGACAGGGCTGGCGCACCCGGAGGACACGGACGCTGTCAGGGATGCGCTTGAACGGCTGAAAGAAGGGACACAGCGAGTGATTTTCAGGATGATGTGTGGTAATGGAAGTTACCGCTATATGTATGCGATGCTGTCCCTGAATGGCAGGGTAGTGGACGGCGAAGCATACATAGATGTGGAACTTATGGATATCATGCGCGTTTACTATAAATTTGATTCGGATCATTCTAAAATCGGAAAGTACAGAAAACTGATGTCTCTGAGCGATAAGATGTATTTTGAATACAGATATGAAGAGAAGACCGTCACGATTTTTGAATATATCAATGACAGAGGGAATTTGCGGTTTAGCGACACCATGGAACATTTTCAGGAGAGGGTTCTGGAGAGCGGGGAGTTTAACGACAAGCAGAAGGCGGAGTTTGAGACATTATTGGATTGCCTGAAGCATCATGTCGAAAAGATGGATGTCGATATGGATGGCAGGATCTTTGGCTTTGACGGCGGCTATCTGAATCTGAAGGGCGGAATTGCCTATGAGGATCAGTCCAAGAAGATGATGGTGGCGGTGGTCACGACCCTGGGCAAGGTGGACTTGGAGGAGAAGTATTACATGACCCGCCATGCTTTCGACGGGGCAACCGGCGTATATAATAAGCGCGCAATCAATGAGTTGGCGGCGGATCTCATGGTGGGGAGCGGAGACAAGACAATCTTCCTGTGCGTCACTGATATTGATGATTTCAAGAATATTAATGATACCTTCGGCCATTTGGTGGGCGACCAGGTGATTGCCAAAGTGGCGGCAGTGATCAAGGACGTTCTCGCCGCCAGGGGATTCGTGGGAAGGTTTGGCGGGGATGAGTTCCTGATCGTCACAGATAAGGTCAAAACGGAGGACGAGCTGATCATGATGCTCAAGACCATCCGAAAACATATCAGTTGGTCGTGTGCGGAATTGCTTGGTAATGTGATGGATGTGACGACTTCCATAGGGATCGCGCGTTATCCGAAGGATGCCTCGAATTACGGGGATCTGTTCAAGATTGCAGATAAATGTCTGTATCTTGCCAAGGCAAAGGGGAAGAACCGTTTTATCTTATATAACGAGGAATTGCACAAGGATTATAATATGGAGACCACCTCGGGCAAAACATCTACAGGGAAAAGCCTGGATATTTACTCTAGATCCTGTCGGGCGGTTGTGGATATTTTGGGCAACGAGGGGCAGGATAGCCGGGAGAGCTTTGATGAAAGCGTCAAGGAGATGTTGTCAAGCTATGATATTGACCGGATGGGGATTTTTACAGGGGAAAAATATGAGAGAGTATATGAAGCCGGGAATTGTGAAGGCTTTGTGGAGGAACTGACTTTTCTGGACGACCCCAAGCTGGTGGAGGAATTTGATGAAAATGGCATTTATGCCAGAAATGGGATTCTCTCTCTAAGGGAATCGTTCCCTGAACTCTACGAACAGCTGGAAAAACAGGAAACAAAGGGATTCCTGGTCGTAAAGGTGGAGCTTTCGGACAAGCGTATAGTTGTCGTGGTGTATGATGTGCACGATCATCCGAGAAAGTGGTCAAGTAATGATAAGGGACTGCTCTATATTGCAGCGCAGGTGTTGGTGAGACGTTATTGCGCATTGGAAAAGTGATAGGGGAGTCAAATTTTAGAATAAAGGAAAAGATAAAGGAGGTTCAAATGAGAACATATCTTGTGACCGGAGGTGCCGGTTTTATTGGATCTAACTACATCCACTACATGTTTAGGAAGTATGGTGAGGAGATTCGCATTATCAATGTGGACGTGCTTACCTACGCAGGGAATCTGGAAAATTTGAAGGATGTGGAGAACCGTGATAATTACACGTTTGTGAAGGCGGATATCTGTGACAAGGAGGCTATTGGCCGGATTTTTGAAGAGAACGATATTGACAGGGTGGTGCATTTTGCGGCGGAGAGCCATGTGGATAGAAGTATCATGGCGCCGGAAATTTTCGTCAAGACCAACGTACTGGGTACGGCGGTGATGCTCAACTGTGCGAAAGCGGCGTGGGAATTGCCGGACGGAAGCTTTAAAGAGGGCAAGAAATTCCTGCATGTGTCCACGGACGAGGTGTACGGGAGTCTGCCGGAGGACGAGACGGCGTTTTTTTATGAGACCACGCCCTATGATCCTCACAGTCCCTATTCCGCCAGCAAGGCGAGCTCGGATATGCTGGTGAAAGCTTATATGGACACTTATAAGTTTCCGGCAAATATCACGAATTGTTCCAACAATTACGGGCCTTACCAGTTTCCGGAGAAATTTATCCCGCTGATGATCAACAATGCATTGCAGGGCAAGAACCTTCCGGTATACGGTGATGGCAAGAACGTGAGAGACTGGTTGTTCGTGGAGGATCATGCCAAGGCCATTGACATGGTACAGGAGCAGGGACGGCTGTTTGAGACTTATAATATCGGTGGGCATAATGAGAAGCAGAATATTGAGATTTTGCACATTATATTGGACACTTTGCAGGAGATGCTTCCCGAGGGTGATCCCCGCAAGGCTTTGGTAAACGAGAAGCTGATCACCTATGTGGAGGACCGCAAGGGGCATGACCGCAGGTATGCCATCGCGCCGGACAAGATCAAGAAAGAGATTGGCTGGGAGCCGGAGACGATGTTCAAGGAGGGAATCAGGAAGACAATCGCCTGGTTCTTCGAGCATGAGGAATGGATGAAAAACGTGACAAGCGGCGATTATCAGAAGTACTATGCTGAGATGTATGACAATCGGTAAGAGAAAGAGGCGCGGTAAGCGAAGAGATTTGGAGGAAGAGTGATGAAAGGTATTATTTTGGCAGGAGGCTCGGGAACAAGGCTTTACCCCTTGACGAAGGCGATTTCCAAGCAGATTATGCCGGTGTATGACAAGCCTATGATCTATTATCCGCTGTCAACTCTGATGTTGGCAAGCATCCGTGAGGTGTTGATCATCTCCACTCCCAGGGATTTGCCGGTGTTCGAGGAGCTTTTGGGGGATGGACATCAGCTTGGGATGGAGTTCTCTTATGCGGTGCAGGAGAGTCCCAGAGGATTGGCGGACGCTTTTATCATTGGCGCAGACTTCATCGGAAAGGATAGGGTCGCTCTGGTGCTGGGAGACAATATTTTCTATGGGCAGAGTTTTTCCAGAGTGCTGGCGGAGGCGGCTGCCAGAGAGAAAGGGGCCACGATTTTCGGTTATTATGTGAGAGACCCCAGAGAGTATGGCGTGGTGGAGTTTGACGAGAGCGGGAAGGCCCTCTCCATCGAGGAGAAACCTGAGAACCCTAAGTCAAATTATGCGGTGCCTGGGCTGTATTTTTATGATAATGACGTGGTGGAGATCGCGAGGGACGTGAAACCCTCCGCAAGAGGAGAGATAGAGATCACCAGTGTCAATAACGAATATCTGCGGCGAGGGACGCTGATGGTGGAGAAGCTGGGACGCGGATTTGCATGGCTGGACACCGGGAATCACGATGCGCTTTTGGATGCGGCAGATTTCGTTGCGGCGTTCCAGAAGCGGCAGGGGCTTTATATTTCCTGTATCGAGGAGATTGCCTACAAGAGAGGATTTATCGACAGAGAACAGCTTCTTGCGTTGGCGGAGCCTTTAATGAAAACCAATTATGGCAAGTATTTGACAGAGGTAGCAAATGGACTCTAAATTGCGAAAAACAGCCATTCTATCCAGTCTGGCGGCGATTCTCGTGGTGACGCTGGCGGTGCTTTTCACCAATCAGGATAGCGGATCCCGCAGCGGGAATCATCGGGAACCCCAGAGCCAGGAGAGCAGCCAGAGTGCGGAGCAGGGATCGAATCCGACAGGCAGTGGCGTGATCAACGGGCAGATTGGCAATGATCTGAAAGCATTTGAATATGATGAGAGTTTCTTTGACCCGGAGCGCAATCCCGTGTTGGAGGCGGCGAAAAATATGGCGAACAGGCTCTCTTTGGTGGTGACCTCCGTGGAGAAGGATCTGCGCATTCAAGTGGTCAACAGCGATGGTGTGCCCGTGAAGGGTGAGAGCTTCTATGTGGAGCTGCACAAAGCTGGGGCGGGTGGCGAGGCTGTGTCCGGCCAGCCTTCCGACGGAGACGGCTCATACAAGGATTTGGACAAGGATGGAATCATCTATATCGGAGATCTGGAGGCGGGGGAGTATTTGGTGCAGTTGGCAGCTATCAGCGGCTACAAGGTGCCTGCCAGTCAGACCCGGGTGAAGGTGAAGGACAAGGTGGAATATGTGGCCATTGACGATATCGCACTGTTGATCAAGACGGAGGACGAGGTGGATGCACAGGCTGAGGATAGCGGAGTGCGTGAGGCGCTTTCGGATGCGGACAGGTCGGAACTGACGGAGCTCAAGGCATTCTCCGGACGTACCAAGGCGGGGATTGACGTGTCTAAATGGAATGGGGACATTGACTGGGATAAGGCGAAGAACGCAGGCGTGGAGTTCGCGATTGTCCGTGCGGGATATCGTGGTTCCGTCACAGGAAGCCTGGTTCAGGATATTTATTTTGATGCGAATATGAAGGGGACAGCAGCCGCGGGAGTGCCGGTGGGAATCTATTTCTTTACACAGGCGGTCAACGAGGTGGAGGCCGTGGAGGAGGCTTCAGCTGTGCTTACATGGGTGCGGGAGTATGATATCACCTACCCGATTTTCATTGACACCGAGGGCGCGGGTGGAAGCGGCAGAGCGGACACTCTGGACGTGGATATGAGAACCCGGGTCTGCGAGGCGTTCTGTCGAACCATAGAGAACGCGGGGTATCAGGCAGGGGTGTATGCCAGCCGCAATTGGTACAATCATAATCTGCATACCCAGAAACTGGAAAATTATTACATATGGTTGGCGGAGTATCGCGACGTACCTTTGTATCAGGGGTATTATCGTATGTGGCAGTACAGCTCCAAGGGCAGAATCGATGGTATAGAGGGCAATGTGGATATGAATGTCATGTATGAATAGAGAATAAAATGCGAATAAGATAAGGGTAAAAGGAGCAAAGAAATGGGACAGATCATTGTAGAGACATGTGAGATTGAGGGATTAAAAATTATTACGCCCACCGTGTTTGGGGACGCCAGAGGATATTTTATGGAGACCTATCAGTACGAGGACTACAAGGCAGCGGGGATTCCCGAGGTGTTCGTGCAGGACAATCAGTCAGCATCCAAGCGGGGAGTGCTTCGGGGGCTTCATTTCCAGAAGGAATTTCCTCAGGACAAGCTGGTGCGTGTCATCCGGGGAGAGGTCTTTGACGTGGCTGTGGATTTGCGGGAGGGTTCAAAGACCTTCGGCAAGTGGTTTGGCGTGCTTCTGTCTGAGGAGAACAAGAAACAGTTTTTTGTTCCCAAGAATTTTGCCCATGGATTTCTGGTGTTGTCCGATTATGCAGAGTTTTGTTATAAATGCTCGGATTTCTATCATCCCGGCGATGAGGGCGGCATCAGCTATAATGACCCGGCCATAGGGGTTGACTGGCCCATTGCCCCGGATATGGAGCTGATTTTGTCCGAGAGGGATACAAAGTGGGGCGGTTTGAAGGAGTATATGGAGAGTAAGTGAGGAACCGGACGGTATGAAAATCAGCAAAAAGGGCGGAATCAGCATATTTCTGCTTCTGGCGGTTCTGGTAGCGGTGATCATTCTGGTGCATAATAACCCGGGAGCGAACCCCCAGGAGGAGCTTGTCAAGAAGGTGATGTCGGTTGCGGTGATTCTCGCCTCCTGTTTTATTTTTATCAAATGGTATGACAAATTCACAGTGCTTCCGGTGGAGCTGTGGCAGAGCAGACATCTTATCTGGAAGCTGGCAAAAAATGATTTTAAGAAACGTTACGCGGGCTCCTATCTGGGGGCGTTCTGGGCAATGGCCCAGCCGGTGGTGACAGTGGGCATGTACTATGTGGTGTTTGACATTATCATGGGCGGCAATGCCAGCCGAACCAATGCAGATGTCCCTTTTGTGTTGTTTCTGACAGCGGGGCTGGTGCCATGGTTTTACTTTAATGAAGCTTTGAACAATGGCACGAACGCGTTGCGGGAGTATGACTATCTGGTGAAAAAGGTAGTATTTAAAATCAGTATACTGCCGATCATCAAGATCATTGCTGCCACGTTTATCCATGCTTTTTTTGTGCTGGTGCTGTTGGTGGTGGCGGCGATTTATGGCTTTTACCCTAGTATTTATACCATACAGCTTCTATATTACAGTGCGTGTCTGTTTATCTTTGTGTTGGCTCTCTCTTACACCACCTGTGCGGTGGTGGTGTTTTTTAGGGATTTATCCCAGATTATCAGCATTGCGCTGCAGATTGGTATGTGGGCGACCCCTATTTTGTGGGATATTGACACGCTGGAAAACAGCAAATGGGTCAGTGTCCTGAAGCTGAATCCGCTGGTTTATATCGTGAACGGGTATCGAAGCGCCATTTATGAGAAGCAATGGTTTTATGAAGATTTCTTTTCCACAATGTATTTTTGGATTGTGACGGTGGTGCTGTTTGGTGTCGGTGCACTGATTTTTAAGCGTCTGAAGGTACATTTTGCGGACGTGCTGTGACGGAAAGAGGTGTTATTGACTGGAAGGCGGAAAATGGATCTATGAAGGATAGGATAAAGAAGATATTCGGATGGCGGCCGGGAGCGGGGTGGTACGCGGCAGGGGCTGTGGTGCTTTTGGTGCTGTTGTTGTATCCGCTGCTCAGGCTGGCGGCATATTCCGTGCCCTGGTATGATGATTATAATTATGGAAGGTTCGCCAAGGCGGCAATGTCGGAGGCGCCCACCCTTGAGAACGCGCTGAAGGGTACATGGGAGTGTATCAGAACGTCTTGGTATGCCTGGCAGGGAACCTATGGCTCTATTTTCTTTATGGTGCTGACACCGGGAATCTGGGGTGAGGAATATTATCATTACGGTCCCATTTTTCTGATATTGTTGCTGACATTGGCCATATGCGTGCTTGTAGGGACACTGTTGCGGGAAGTGCTGCGGACGGACCTAGTGCATACGGCGGGGCTTTCCGCGGTCAGCGCGGCGATGACTGTGCTGTTGATCTATACAGCTCAGGAGGGCTTTTACTGGTATAATGGCGGCGTTCACTATGTGGGTATGCACGCCTTTGGGATGCTGCTTGTGGTGACGGCGGTGAAAATCGTCTGTTCCAGTCGGGAAGAGGGCTGGAAAAGTCTTGGAAATGTCTCGCTTTGGGCGGTTTTGGGTTCAGTGCTGGCGCTGTTCGTGGCGGGAAGCAATTTTGTCACGGCATTGCAGGTGCTTTTGGTATTGCTGACGGTGGGAGGAATCGGGATTCTCCTGCGCAGGCGGCGGACATTTTTCATGATTCCTATGCTATTGGTATATGCGGGGGGATTTTATATGAATGTGACGGCTCCCGGCAATGATAAACGCGCCCAGAGTTATATCGGATGGGGAAAGCCGCCGTTTCAAGCGGTTTTGTATTCCTTTGTGGAGGGCGGAAAGCACGCTTGGGAGTTTACGGGATGGATGACGCTTGTCTTCCTGTTGTTGATGCTGCCGCTCATCTTGCATATGGTGAAACGGACAAAGTTTTCTTTTCCGTATCCCGGGGTGGTGAGTCTGTGGTCCGCGTGTCTCTATGCCACAGGGTTTACGCCCAGCCTTTATTCTTTGGGACACGGGGGGCTTAGCCGTACTTTAAACGCAGTGAAGCTGACATGGGAGCTTTTGTTGATTTTGAATGTGGTGTACTGGTGCGGATGGCTGTGCAGGCTAAGAAAAAGTGCGGACGAGGGCAGGATGTGGCACTGGTGGTTTTATCCGCTGATACTCGGCGCAGCGCTTTTGGTGTTTGTGACTGAGCCAAATCAGGCGGGGAGTTTCTCTTCCTATGGGGCATATTATTATATTCATACAGGGGAGGCTTATAATTTCTATCAGGAGTATTTGGAGCGGGTGGAGCTTTTGAAAAGTGACAAGAAGGTCATAGAGCTTACCCCTTATCATTGGCGGCCGTGGTTCCTCTGTATGCCGGATTTGTCTGACGACCCGAAGAATGAGTCTAACCGGGCGTTGGCGGCATGGTATCAAAAGGATGAGATTATATGCAGAGAGTGAATCACAGCGGAAAAGTTGACCTCAAAAGGGAATGGAAGCGGGAAAAGAGATAGGGATGGGAGCAGGAATAGAAGCAGAAATGAGAGCAGGAATAGAGGCTGGAATAGAAGCCGGAGCAACGAAACGGGAAGTGGCAATCTCGGTGAAAAATGTCCGAAAAATTTACAAACTGTATGACAGACCACAGGATCGGGTGAAGGAGGCCCTGGGGCTTGGGAAAAAGAAGGCTCACAAGCTTTATTTTGCCTTAAATGGTGTCAGCCTGGATATTTATCGCGGCGAGACGGTGGGGATTATCGGAACGAACGGTTCGGGCAAATCCACGATATTGAAGATTATTACCGGTGTGTTGAATCCCACAGAGGGAGAGGTGACGGTGGACGGGCGCATCTCCGCCCTGTTGGAGCTTGGGGCGGGTTTCAATCAGGAGTATAACGGCATTGAAAATGTGTATCTCAACGGCACAATGATGGGATTTTCCGAGAAGGAGATTGATGAAAAGCTGCCATCGATTCTGGAATTTGCCGATATCGGGGATTATGTGTACCAGCCCGTGAAGACTTATTCCAGCGGTATGTTTGTCCGGCTGGCTTTTGCGGTGGCGATCAATATCGAGCCGGAGATTCTCATAGTGGATGAGGCGCTTTCCGTTGGGGATGTTTTTTTTCAGGCAAAGTGCTATCATAAATTTGAGGAATTCAAGCAGATGGGCAAGACCATCGTGTTTGTGAGTCATGATCTGAGCAGCATCAGCAAATATTGTGACAGGGTGTTCCTGTTAAACAAGGGGAATCTCTTGGGGGAGGGCGGTCCCAAGGAGATGATTGATGCCTACAAGCGCGTGCTGGTGGGGCAGTATGAAATCCCTGAAGAGAGCGGGCAAAAGGATTTGTTGGAGGAAGTGCCACAGCCTTTGGAATATGGCACAATGCAGGCGGAGATTGTGGAGTATTATCTCACGGATGATCGGGATGTGCACACTACGGCGGTCATCAAGGGGACAGAGTTCACTGTGCATATGCGGGTGAGGTTTCACGATGCGCTGCCCGGGCCAATTTTCGCTTTTTCCGTGAAAAATGTGCAGGGGACGGAGATCACGGGTACCAATTCCATGATTGAGAAGGCTTTCTTGGATTCGGTCAGCCCCGGTGAAGTGAAGGATGTGACTTTTACACAGAGGATGAGCCTTCAGGGGGGAGAGTATTTGTTATCCCTGGGGGTGACGGGGTATCGCGGGGATACCTTTGAGGTGTATCACAGATTGTATGATGTGTTGAATATCACGGTGGTATCGGATAAAAATACAGTCGGTTATTATGATATGGATTCCACAGTGAGAGTAGAGGATGCGGAGCCGGTGAAAGCGGCGGAATGAGGGGCGTATGGCGGAGAATTCCATGGAGATAAAGAATGAACAGATTGGCAGGGTGACTTTGGATTACAGCAAGTATCCGGGGGAAGATCTGTATTGTGACGGCGTCGTGGAGGACGAGCTTTTGAAGATTGTGCGGGATATGTCCAAGGTGGAGTACCCGCGCGTGATTGAGGAGAGGAAGAGCTGGCCGATTCTCTATCACCTCTCAACACTCCGGGAGAATATCGTGGAATGGATTCCCATGGAGAAGGACGCCAAGGTGCTGGAGGTCGGCAGCGGATGCGGCGCAATCACGGGGGTACTCGCCAGGAAGGCGGGGAGTGTCACATGCGTGGATCTGTCCAGGAAGCGTAGTCTGATCAATGCCCATCGCAATAGCGAGTGTGAGAACGTGACGATTCATGTGGGGAATTTCAAGGATATTGAGCCGGATTTGCCCAGAGATTATGATTATATCTGTCTGATCGGGGTGTTTGAATACGGCAAAGGGTATATTGGCGGCAAAGCTCCTTATTCGGAATTCCTGCGGATTCTGCAGGCACATCTGGGAAGGGGCGGACGGATTATCATTGCCATAGAGAATAAGTATGGAATGAAGTATTTTGCGGGATGTAAAGAGGATCATCTGGGGACTTATTTCGCAGGGATTGAGAATTATGAGGATGGGGGCGGTGTCAGAACCTTCAGCCGAAAAGGTTTGGAGCGCATTTTTGCCAGATGCGGCGCGGAGGAGTATCATTTTTATTATCCTTATCCTGATTACAAGTTTATGACTACGCTCTACAGCGACATGTATCAGCCGGGTAAGGGGGAGCTCACCAATAATCTGAGGAATTTTGACAGGGACAGGATGCTTTTATTCTCGGAAAGCGCAGCGTTTAACGGAGTTTTGGAGGATGATCTGTTCCCGGTGTTCGCCAATTCTTATCTGGCTGTGATCGGAAATGGTTTTGAGACAAAATACGTGAAATATTCTAATGACCGGGCGGCGGAGTATGAGATTCGCACGGAGATTGGAAAAAGCCCGAAGGGTAAGGCATACGTGCGCAAATACCCTTTGACGGAGGCGGCAAAGGATCATGTGCGGGGAATGGCACTGGCCTATGAAAATTTGATGAAGAAATACGAGGGCGGCAATCTGGAGATCAATCGATGTACCTTGGTGGACAATGGGGAGGAGTTATACGCGGAGTTTGACTTTGTGGAGGGAGTACCTCTGTCCCAGTATATGGATCGGTGCTTGGAGGAAGAGGATCTGGAAGGGTTCCATAAGTATTTCAGGGAGTATGTGGAGCGGATTGGGTATAACAGCAGCTTTGAGGTTGCGGATTTTGATTTAATCTTCTCCAATATACTGGTAAATGAGGATACATGGACGCTGATTGATTATGAGTGGACTTTTGGAAAGCCTATAGATACCAAGGAATTGGCATTTCGTGCAATTTATTGTTATCTGCTGGAAAATGAGAAAAGAAATAAGTTAAATCTTGATTTGATACTGCAAGAGCTTGAAATTACGGAGACTGACGCGGCGAATTTCAGGGAGCAGGAGATGGATTTTCAGAGATTTGTCACCGGCAGCAGGATGTCCATGGCACAGATGCGGGATGCGATCGGCTATCGCTGCATGACGCCTCAGAAATGGATTGAGCGTTATCAGGACTCGGAGGCGGTGAACCGTGTCCAAATCTATGAGGACAGGGGAGAAGGCTTTAAAGAGGAAGAATCTTATTTTGTGCGGGACGCTTATCGGGGGGAACAGCAGATAGAATTGGAGTTGGCGGTGGACGGCAATGTGCATGTGCTGCGTGTTGACCCTGCGTTTGACAGCTGTATGGTAAAGCTTTTGGAGGTGACTTTCAATGGGGAGCACGTGCCTTTGGAAAAGCGGAAGTTATTGCTTGCCAATGGTAAAATCATCAAACCCGCAGAGCAGGGAAATGAGAATTATCAGCCGGACATTGTGTTTCCCACCACAGACCCTAATATCAACCTTGATTTGACACTTTTGGAGAGGCGGGCGGAGAACACTTTGTATATGCGAATGGAGATTGTGCGTCTGCCGCTCAATATGGCACAGGATATGGCGGGAGCAGTGAAGAAGCTGTTTTAAGAGGTATGGCATGGGATTGAAAAAGGTTGTCAAGGATTTCCTGTACGGAGTAAATAACAAGCGTTACCGAAAAGAGTTGGAGGGACGCCTCGTAATTTATCAGAAGTGGGTAGAGGCCATAGAGGAGGGGGAGGAGGTTCCTGATGGGGACAAAGGGCTGAGTGCGGAACCTGACCCGGAGGGATTTGTGGTGCTCTGCAATCCCAGAGGTATGGAGAATGTCAGGGCGAGGGGATGGATTGCGGATTGGTTTGCACGTTATCCGGAGACACTGGTGCTCTACGGGGATGAGGATATTTCGGACGGGGAGCGGATTGACCCATATTTTAAGCCGGACTGGTCGCCTGATTTGTTTGAGGACAGGTTCTATTTTGGCGGTTTGGTGGCGGTCAGAAAGGATTGGCTTGAACGGTGCGGGGATGGACTGGCGGAGCGTTTTACGGCTCTGGAGCGGGAGGAGCAGAGGCTTCGGAAATTGGTTGTTTCCGAGGAGGATTTCCTGCGATGCCGAGAGGAGAGCCAGAGACTGGTATGCAGAACTGTGGAATTGGCAGGGGGCTATGAGAAGGGGCAGGGCAGAAGACATATAGGCCATATTCCGCGGATTTTGTTTCATGAAGAGAGCGAGGAGAGCAGGGACGCGTGGATGCAGTATGCGGAGGGCGTGCAAGATGGACATAAAAATAACATATGTCACAGTACTTCATCCATCCTTTTATCTATCATAATTCCCTCCAAGGACAATCCGGATTTGCTGGCAGACTGTATTCACAGTATTCCCAAGGCGGCGGAAGGGGTACGCTATGAAGTGATCGTAGTGGACAATGGTTCCGGTCGGGAGGAGAAGGAACAAATACAGGCGTGTTTGGAAGAAATCAGACAAAGCGGTTTAGAGGGGCTGGAACGTCTGGTTTATCACTACGAGCCCATGGAATTTAATTTTTCCAAAATGTGCAATCTCGGGGAGAAAAATGCCAAAGGAGAACAACTGTTATTTTTAAATGACGATGTGGAATTGGCGGAGCAGGGGAGTCTTCTTGCGATGTCAAGTCTGGCAGCCAGACCGTATGTGGGTGCGGTGGGGTTGAAGCTTTTGTACCCTGATGGGGAAATCGGGCAAATCCAGCACGCAGGCATCACCAATCTCCCTATGGGACCGGTGCACAAGCTGCAGTTTTGTCGTGATGGGAAAAGTGATTACTTTCACCGAGGCAAGGGGCGTCATAATGTGTTGGCGGTAACGGCGGCATGTCTGTTGGTGGAGCGGGATAAGTTCCGGAAAGCGGGGGGCTTTGCGGAGGAGCTGGCAGTGGCCTTTAATGATGTGGATTTATGTTTTCGGCTCTATGAGCTGGGTTATGAGAATGTGTGCGAGTGTGGGTATTATGCATTTCATGACGAGTCATACAGCAGGGGAGATGATGAATCCCCTGAGAAGTTGGGAAGACTTTTGGCAGAGCGAAAGAAATTGTATGAGCGCCATCCGGAGCTTGAGGGAAGGGATCCTTATTATTCTGTTTATCTGAATCGGGACGGGCTTGACACCCGTATTCGTCCCCTGTATGAGACGGCGGGGAATCAGGTACAGCAGGTTTTGAATATGGAGGAGATGGAGGCAGGTTCCAAGGAGGAGCAGAGGCTGGAATCATGGCAGGATGCCTGTCTGCTGGTGCGGGTGGAGTCCGCACTGACGGGCGGGGAGAACGGGAGGAGTCTTTGTCTTACCGGGTGGAGCGTGGTTTTAGGAGATGATAACGCATGTTATGATAAATTCCTGGTGTTAAAACAAGAGACAGATACACCAAAATATTATACATTGTTTTGTCACGGACAGTATCGCCCGGATTTGGTGGAAAATATGCCTGACCAAACCAATGTGGGGCTGTGCGGTTATATGGTGGAGCTGGGGGAAGGGCTTCTGCCCGCGGGGACGTATCTGGTGGGCGCCGCGGCAAGGAACCGGGTGAACAATCATACGATTGCAAACTGGAGCAACCGCAGGATAGAAGTGAGCGGTGACAGTACAGGTCGTGGCAGCGGGAAAGGGAATTGACACAACAGGGAAAGGTATGGTCATTTTAATGGGTAATGTTGAGGGAAATACCGAAGAAAATATCATATGGCAGGAGGAGTATGAGAGGGAGCATTTGAAGTGTGCGGAGCTTGCCTCCCGTATTGCGGATTTGGAGTCTGCCAACGAGGAGCTGAACTGGAAACTGAACCGTATCAAGAATAATCCGCTCTGGAAGCTTAGCAAGCCTTTGCGGAATTTGATGCATTGGGCCATCAGACAGTGGGATCGGGTGAAGAATTGCGGCGGCATCAAAGGGGTGTTTCGCAAGCTCGACTATAAGAAGCGGGAGCGGGCGGTGATGAGCAGTTATGGCACCGAGAGCTTTCCGGACGAAGATCGCGTCCGGACGGAGCGGGAGACTGTTTTCCCCCGTATGGTGAAAATCAGTATTTTAGTGCCCCTTTGGAATAACAAGCGGGAATACCAAATCGAAATGCTGGACGCGGTGATGAACCAGACCTATCAGAATTGGGAGCTTTGTCTGGCGGACGGTTCGGATGAAGAGCATGCTTATATCGGTGAATTGTGCAGAGAGTACGCGGCCAAGGCAGGAGGGCGCATTGTATACAAGAAGTTGGAGAAGAATCTCGGTATCGCCGGCAATACAAATGCCTGCCTGGAGCTTGCCACAGGGGAATATATCGGGCTGTACGATCAGGACGATATCTTGCATCCTTCTGTGCTCTATGAGTATGTGAAGGCCATCAACGAACAGGGGGCGGACTATCTTTACTGTGATGAGACCACCTTTAAGGGGAGCGATATCAATAAGATGCTCACCATGCATTTCAAGCCGGACTATGCTCCAGACAATCTTCGGGCAAATAATTATATTTGTCATTTCAGCGTGTTTGCGAGAACACTCTTAGACGGGAAGGAACTTTTCCGCACAAAATTCGATGGGAGTCAGGATCATGATATGATTTTGCGTCTGACAGACAATGCGGCGAAAATCGTTCATGTGCCGAAGCTGATGTATTATTGGCGAAGTCATGCGGGCAGCGTGGCATCTGGGATTGATGCCAAGCCCTATGCCATCGCCGCCGCCAAGGGCGCCGTGGCGGAGCATTTGCGTAATCATGGCTATGACCATTTTCAGATTAGCAGTACAAGAGCTTTTGAGACGATTTTCCGTATTCGCTATGAGATCAAAGGGACGCCAAAGATCAGCATTGTCATTGCCAACAAGGATCATGTGGAGGATTTGCGCCGCTGTGTGAGTTCCATTCAGGAGAAGTCGACCTATGATAATTATGAGATCATGATTGTGGAGAACAATAGCGGGACAAAGGAGATTTTTGATTATTATGGAGAACTTCTGGATTGTGGCTATCAAAAAGACGGGCCGACCATGCAGCAGAAAGATCATATAAAGATTATCACGTTTAAAGGAGGATTTAACTATTCCGCCATCAATAATCTTGGGGTGCAGTATGCGGACGGAGAATATATTTTGCTTTTAAATAATGACACAGAGGTGATCACGGTCAATTGGATGGAGGAGCTTTTGATGTATGCCCAGCGGGAGGATGTGGGTGCCGTGGGCGCTAAGCTTTATTATGCGGACCGCACGATCCAACATGCGGGCGTCGTGCTGGGGCTGGGAGCCCACCGCACGGCGGGACATAGCCATTACAAGCAGTCAAGGCAGAATCTTGGCTATATGGGGAGACTTTGCTATGCCCAGAATGTCAGTGCCGTGACGGGTGCGTGTCTGATGGTCAAGAAGTGCCTTTATGACGAGGTGAACGGCTTGGAAGAGGGGTTTGCCGTCTCGCTGAATGATGTGGATTTCTGCCTAAAACTTCGGGAGAGAGGGCTTTTGAATGTATTTACTCCCTTTGCCGAGATGTTCCATTATGAGTCCATCTCCAGGGGCCTGGACGACAGCGGGGAGAGGGCGGAGCGCTACAACAAAGAGGCGGCCCGCTTCAGAGAGAAGTGGAAGGACGTACTGGAAGCAGGCGATCCCTATTATAACCCCAATTTCTCTTTGGATAGAAGCGATTTCTCGTTGAATGTCAATCAGCAGGCGGATAGATAGTAATGATGGCTGAACTATTCAGGCACGCAAAAATCACTCATTGCCATTTTCTAATTGTTTTCGCAGGCGGGCGATTTCTGCGGCCTGCTCCTCGATGGTTGCAGCTTGCTCTTCAATCTTTGCGTCTTTCCCCTCGATCCGTTTCTTCAACCTTGCATATGTCCAATGCTTGGCAAAACGTTTAAAAATCATTGATTGACAGTATCAAAATTTAAATTGGGAATACGGCGAAACGCCGGAAAGAAGACCATGCGTATACAAAAGTCTCTTGATTTGATAGCAACATTATAGCATCCTTCTGTCAAAAAAGTAGCTTGGTATAAGATTATACAAATATTCCAATATACTTCTCAACTTTTTGGCGAATTTCCACAACAAAAAAGTTAAACATACATTATTTCTACATTATTTCTATACTCTATTCCTACACAACTATTTTTAACTTATCTTTCCAATTCTTTTCGCAGAATTTCCAATGAAAAATACTTGAACAAACTGTGTATCAAGCATGGTACTTCCACTGAGATCAAACATAATATCTAAATTCTTTTATCGGTCTGACATTAGAAATTTCTCACAATTATATTTGATGAAACATTCATCAATTTTATTTTTTCAGTTTTTATTCCTTGCTTGTTCCTACACCTTGGCAAATAACCCCTTAAAACTCAATCTTTTCAAATTTTAATATAAAGAGTAACTAGGTAGGATGCAGTAACTGGCGTTTTGCAAAGTACAAGTAACAAAAAAACATAAAAAGGGAGGAAGGAAAGAAATGTTTGAGCAAACAATATCTACAATGCTTAGACGGCGACTGGGCAGAACTATCTCCATCGTGATGTCCGTCGCAATGCTCGTGACGGCGCTTCCGGCAGATCTGCTGGGCGGCATCTTGAGCGTGAAGGCGGCAACGGACGCAGGGACGGCAACCGTCTTGAATGTATCTGGCATGACCAAGGGCAAAGTTGCCGCTGGTGCTATGAACGGCAGCGTTTTCAGCGCCAAAGATGACAGCATGTCAGTCGTGGAAGATACACAGACATTTGATGGGGAGGATTACACCCAGAGTCTGAAGATGACTGCGGATTCTGTCATCACATTTGATGCGGCCAAGGGCAATACGCTGAAAATTTATGCGATGACGGATGATGCTCAGGAAGGCACAGATAATGCTGGCAGCTCCACGGCTGCTACGAAGCTTACTGTAACAGGCGAAGAGAAGGGAACCGCCGCTGAGAAGGCTCGTGATACCAAAGACGTGGTCCTCACCAAGGCTTTGGCTGTGGAGACAATGAAGCTGGCTGTTG
This sequence comes from uncultured Lachnospiraceae bacterium, assembly GCA_947175035.1. GTDB lineage: Bacteria > Bacillota > Clostridia > Lachnospirales > Lachnospiraceae > Acetatifactor. The sequence continues at coordinate 66,087 of CAMWLG010000010.1, forward strand.
ACGGAAGCTATACTTTGACTGTAGATGGTGCGGCGAAGGTGTTTTATCTGGAACTGTCCAGTGCGCAGCAACCTGGAGGTTCTATAACGAATACATATGTATTCGATGTGTCTAAAGATGTAACTCCGCCCGTAGATGACAAAACAGCTATACCGAATGGAACCAAGTTGGGCACAAATGGTTATTTTAAGGTAATCACTAAGAACGTGACACCCGAGGGTGAGAGTACCGAAGTTAAAGGCAAGGCGGTATACAGAACAGCTAATTCGGGTGCAAAGATTAAAAGTATTGAGTTTGAAAAATCCGAATCCACAAGCTTCCAGTTTGAGGTAAAAGGAAGTGCCAATGCGGAATTCGTGGTAAGCAGCACGGGGGGATCCAATGCCTCCAGCGTTGCGTTGGTGAATGTGAATACTGGAAAGTATGTGAAACCTAGTGTAACGTCGAAAATCACCACAGGTACAGATCAGTCAAGAAAAGAGGCTGATGGTACAACGGTGATAAAGGTAGAGGCAAACGGTGTTCAGGCTGATAACAGTGTATTGGTGTTTGGCAATGAGACGAAGCCGAGCACACTGATATTTGAAGAACTAGAGGCTGGCACTTATGCGATTGTATCTCCCTACCATAAGATTCTTAATCGTGGCGCATGGTTGATAAGCGCAAAAGTTGAAGATACTGTACAGGCTCAGGTAGTAACGAAGGATTATAGTTTCGATGTGTCTAAAGATGTAACTCCGCCCGTAGATGACAAAACAGCTATACCGAATGGAACCAAGTTGGGCACAAATGGTTATTTTAAGGTAATCACTAAGAACGTGACACCCGAGGGTGAGAGTACCGAAGTTAAAGGCAAGGCGGTATACAGAACAGCTAATTCGGGTGCAAAGATTAAAAGTATTGAGTTTGAAAAATCCGAATCCACAAGCTTCCAGTTTGAGGTAAAAGGAAGTGCCAATGCGGAATTCGTGGTAAGCAGCACGGGGGGATCCAATGCCTCCAGCGTTGCGTTGGTGAATGTGAATACTGGAAAGTATGTGAAACCTAGTGTAACGTCGAAAATCACCACAGGTACAGATCAGTCAAGAAAAGAGGCTGATGGTACAACGGTGATAAAGGTAGAGGCAAACGGTGTTCAGGCTGATAACAGTGTATTGGTGTTTGGCAATGAGACGAAGCCGAGCACACTGATATTTGAAGAACTAGAGGCTGGCACTTATGCGATTGTATCTCCCTACCATAAGATTCTTAATCGTGGCGCATGGTTGATAAGCGCAAAAGTGAGTGATACCTTTGTAGATACTGGGGAAGACCCCATTCTGGATTGGAAGGATGTTGCAGATCCCGAGATCGTCAGCGCAAAAGTGTCTGGGACTGACAAAGGAACCATTGAAGTTCAGGCAAAAGGCCAGGTTGGCAATGGCGGTGCTGACAGCATGAAGGTAGTGATGTTTGACAAGGACAACAAAGAAGTGGATTCGAAGCAAACCCTTGTCGATGGCGATGTACATACGCTCGAGTTCCAGCCTGCCGCAAGTGGAAGCTACACCTTTGTAGCCCATCTGGTACGTGAGGACGAGGAAGACAAGGTCAGCGCTTCCTCCGCGGCGGTTGCGTTTGTACTTCCGATGGCAACACCTGTAATTCAGGGAGTGAGCAACCAGGGGGCGGATGCAAATGGCAAGGGTGGTCTCACCATCGTTTGGGACGCAGTGCCTGAAGCCGAGAAATACAAAGTTACTATCGTTGATGCAAAGGATACCACCAACAAGGTATTGGCTTCGGGAGAGACCGAGGAGACCACTATCACATTGGGAGGTCTGGAAGTTGGCACTGAAGTGACGGTATCCGTGGTGGCAATGCGCGGAACAGATGTTTCTGCCACTCCGGGAACCATCAACGCAGTGGTCAAGGCGACCGGTGGAACCGTTTATGAGATCGGTCTTACCAACGGTCTGAAAGCCGGCCAGCTGTATGCAAATGGAATGCTTTGGGTAATGGCAGACATGCCTGCAACGAGTAAAGACGGCAAAGTGTATGTCAAAGGTGATGTCAACCCCAAGAAGATTAACAAAGCTGACGGGAAAGAAAGCAATCCATCCGGGGCAGTTCCTGATAAAGGTACGGTTGTGGTTGTGAAGACACCCGAGACCTACGAGGGCAACAAGGTTGTAAGGTTGACCATCAGTTCCAAAACAGGCTCTGACAAGACCTTCTACCTTGTGTCCAAAGATGCAAAAGAAAGGGTGAATGTTGTTGCTTCCTATAACGGCGGCAGCGATCCCATTGGCAAGAAATTCATTCTGGATGCAAACAAGGAGTACTACTTCTATGCAGACGGAAGTAACCAAGAGATCCACCAGTTGAAGCTCGAGTACCAGGAGATCGTCCGCGGTCCTTGGGGTGACGTGGAGAACCCTGTGATTGAGAAGACGCCCGTCATTGCCGGCGATAACAACGAAAAAATTGTTGTGAAGGCTACCGGTGTGATCAGCGACCTCGGGGCGGATTCCATGTACGTGGAGATGTTTGATGAGAGGGGCGACCTGATTGCGACCAAGACCACTACAAATGAATCCGATGGCACCGAGCCCCTGAGCTTCGAGTTCGTTCCTACCACCAGCGGCAAGTTCAGCTTCAGGGCTGCCC